>DASQVJ010000452.1:0-8314 GCA_035640835.1 Bryobacteraceae bacterium | reverse complement strand
CCACCGACCCAGAAGAACCTGAGCCACAGACGATGAAGTCGTAGTTCCTTCTCAGAGCAGCACGAAGCGTGGTTTGATTCAGACGGACGCGTTCGGCGAAGTCAGCGTCGTCGGCTAAGAAGGATGGCGTTATTTTTGATTTCACAGCTGAATCTCCCTTGGTGTAGTTCGTTCTAACTATTCAGCGCCAATTGGCTGAGTCAGATTGGGGGCTGGGGCTTAGATTCCAGCAGGCGACAGGTTGCAAGCGGTTGATGCGAACGAAACGTCAGCCGAAGATTTCGGACAACGCACTACGCCGGCGCTAACTGCAATTGTTTCAGTGCCGCGCGATCTATCTTCCCGCTTATGCCTTTCGGCAATTTCTCGAGGAACAAAATTTCCTCCGGCACCTTCAAATCCACCAGCCGCCGCCGTGCGTGCTCTCTCAGTTCGTTTTCGCTAGCAACGCATCCGTCTCGCAGCGCGACAAAGGCGAGCACCCGTTCACCACGAGCCTCAACCGGATCCGGCATCCCGATCACCCCGGTTTCGAGTACCGCCGGATGGATGTAAAGTGCCTCCTCGATTTCCTGAGGAGATATGTTGAAACCATCGCGAACGATAATCTGTTTCTTACGGCCCTCAAACCAGAAGTACCCATCGGAATCACGCCGAACCAGATCGCCGGTGAAGAGCCAGCCGTCTCTTAGCGCCGCTCTTGTCGCCGCCGGGTCGTCCCAATATCCGACAAGATTCACCGGGCTCTTCACGATGAGTTCGCCCGTCTGTCCATCCGGTACTTCTTTGGCGTTTGAATCGACCACGCGCGCCTGGACGCCATCAACTACTTTGCCGAGTGAGCCCGGCCGAATCGCTCCCGCTGGATTGCAGATCGGGACACTCGTTTCCGTCATGCCGAAGCATTCCCGCAAAGCGATTCCGAACTGTTCTTGAAAACGTTCGTGTGTGCTCACCGGCACCGAGTCGCCGCCCGAAAGAAACGTACGTATGGAGCTCACCTGCCGCGGCCTGAGTGTCTGCGCTTCAAGCAGCAAGTGCACCATCGACGGCAGTCCAAGGGTGCTGGTGCACTGAAAGCGCTCAATCAAATCGAGTATGTGCGGCGCGTCAAACGCTGGCGCCAATACGCAGGTGCCGCCGCTCGAGATAACGGTCAGAAGGCCGAGATAGAGCCCGGAGGCGAACGCGATTTGTGTCATCACTAAGAACCGCTCGAGATCCGGCACACACTTTCGCAGTACGTCCACATTGGCAAGTAGCGTTCGATGCGTGTGTGTTACGCCTTTCGGCAGCGCCGTAGTGCCCGAGGTATACATAATCAGTGCCGGATCGGATAAGCTCACTTCCGGCAGTTGAACTTCCAGATCTCCTGTATTCAGGCCTTCAACAGCGGTGTGGATTGCACGCAGCGATGCGCAGTTCCGTCCCGCTTCGATCACCACTTCCGCCCGATCGGGACGAACGAAGCACAGCACAGCTTTCGAGTGCTCCAGCACGTAAGCTACCTCGTGCGCTTTCATCATGACGTTCACGGGCACGGCGATCAACCCGGCCTTGAAGCACGCAAAATATAGCTCCGCAGTCTCTATCGAGTTCGGCCAGTAAAACGCGACCCGGTCGCCGGGTTTACAGCCCTGCTGGAGAAACCATTGCGCCAGGTGCGTCGTCGCTTGCTCCAGCCACTCGTATGAAATGCTTCTGTCTTCAAAAGCAATGGCGGCCTGTTGTGGATTGCGCGCAGCCGAAGCGCTCAGCAAATCTCCGAGGTTTTTCATGGCCTCCAAAGTGAACGAGCCATTCGCACGGAATGAGTTTGTATGGGTTGATTGATTCATAAAATTCTTCCTCATCGACTTGCCGGGCAGGCTCCAGTAAACCGATGCTGACTGACGCGAGTTTGTCGAAGTCAACGCTTACATGACTAACAGCGCCTCGGGCGGTAACGTCGCTCTTACAGCGTCGATCAGGATTCCTGAAATAAACTCCTCGATCGACTGCGTAGATTTCTTAACCGCGCTAATCTCGTCCGACTCCAGCCAGTCGAGCGGTTCGGCCTGCCAGCCATTTGTTCCGATTGTCAACGGTATTCCGCAGACTCCATTCAGACCTAAGACTTCGCCTCTCAGATCGACCTGTCCATGGATCCGACGGCCATCGTTTGCCAACGCGGCCGCAACACATTGCAAAACTGCGTTCGCGGTGGCATTGGGCGTGGAGCGCAAGCGATGAACGGTAATGGCAGGTTCGACAAAGATTCGTGCATCCGGCAATGCGCGCTGTGTTAGCGTGTATGACTCGGCTATGCGTTCTTCCGACAAAAGCTGACTTACTTCAGAGCGCAGCGCGGCGACGCGAATCTCTAAGGGCAACTCCGCGGCACGTGCGCAGAGGCTAGCGAGGTGATCTGCCGCTTGAGGATCATCTCGCATAAGCTCCACGGTCCGCCACAGGGGTATCATGGCCGGTCCGTGTTCCCCCATTACCGTCGCGCGTACGTCATACCGGCTGACACCTAGATCGGCAGCAATAGCGCGAGCGAACCGGAGCGAATCCTGCTGCGCTCCTATTCCGATCACGCGCTTTCGGTCCACCGCGAAAGAGAATATTTTGACGGCCAGCTCGACAGGATTGCTTACAACGAGGAACAACGCCTGGGAGAGCCGAGCCACGCACTGATCCGCGATATGTTCGAAAATGACGCGATTGGTCGCTCCGAGATCACGCCGTGTTGGGCTTGCCGAAGAAATCGTAATGCCGGCCGCCAAAATCACGATGTCGGCTTCAACATCGCAAACGTCGGGAACCACTTCGATACGTACCCGCTCGTCGTCAAACGCGTCGATTAGATCTGCGCGCGTGCTGAGTAGCTTCTGCTCGGTGGCCAGCACGCCATGCCCAACCAGCAACAGCTGATCCGCAGGCTCAAGCAGCCGGGCGCGGAGAATGTGAGTGGCTAACGCGCCACCGACTGACCCGGAGGCGCCCAAAATGGCAATTCGTCTTGGCATAACAAAAATGAATACTGATCAACGACAGACTGCTCGATTCGACAACTGTTCGCGAACACAAAAAGGAATACTCATCGGCCCGCGGAGGTTTACCGACGGATTTGAGGCGAACAGATCATCGGGTTTCGGTTCCGACCTCCAGCCTTGCTAGTGCAACGAATGGACCATCGTCAGTTCGTTGACAAGACGTGACGTGGGGTCTCGGAGAACCCCTGAATCTTCAGGAATTCCGGCGCGTTCGGGAAAAGGCAGTTGCTTCGCAGGGGCGCAGACTGAAATCAGCGCTGTGGGAACTTTGAATCGATATTTATCGATTCCCAGCCGCTTGATCTTGGAATCGAGATTCCGCGCCGGTCGCCGTCAGCTTGTTGCCCAAGCCCCAGGATCTCCGACGGCCGTTCGGACTTGCCCAAAGGCGGCGCTCGCATCGAGCAGATTCAAGGCTCTTAGGGACATGCGTCGATGGAGACGACGCAGAGGTGCAGCAGCTCATGCGCTGACCGTCATGATGCCTGACCTCGTTCTCGACGCATCCATTCCCTGATGTAACGCGAACAGTGCATCATTCGGATGCCGTCCGCGTGGCAGCCATTGAGAAAGCGAACCGCTTCGACATCCACGAGATCCAGCTCCCCCAAATCCAAAGCTACTCGTGGACCGCAACTCTCAATCTCGGCTTTCACCTGCTGAAGGTGGTCAACTCTGAAATCCCCGCTCAGTCGAATACGCGGTGTGCATTTTCCAAAGGTTCGTTCAATCTTCAACGTCATGTGGCCTCGACCTCCGAAGCGCAGTCTACGAGTGCAATGACAGCACCCATGGCAGTTCCTTGAAGAGACGTGCCTTAGCGTCGCTGAGAATCCTGATTTTTCAGGAATTCCTGTTCGCTGGAGAAACCACTGGCTTCGCAGGGGCGCAGGATTGAAATTAGCGTGATAGAACTTTGAATCGATATTTATCGATCCCGAGCCGGTTGATCTTGGAATCGAGAGTCCGCGCCGGGAGTCCGAGCTTGGCTGCCGCTCCCGCTGATCCTGAGATTCGGCCGTGGGTTTCTGCCAACGCGGCTTCGATCATTTCTTTCTCGCGCGTGAGCAGGACATCACCAAGCGGACCTGTTGGATGAGGGGCAATTTGGGACGGCTCGCTCTTCACCCAGGTCTCGTCCACAGAAAATACATCGCCATCACTCAGTATGACGGCCCGCTCAATTACATTCTGTAGCTCTCGAACATTCCCTGGCCAGCCGTACGCCTGGAACAGTTTGAGAGTTCTCCTATCGATTGTTCTGAACTTCTTTCCAACGTTCTTTCCAAAGCGATCAATGAAGTACTCGACGAGCAACGGAATGTCATCTGCACGTTCGCGCAAAGACGGCATTTCTATAGGCACGACATTTAATCTGTACAGGAGATCTGCCCGAAATTTGCCTTCGGCGACGAGCGCGATTAAATCGCGATGAGTAGCGCTCAGCACTCTGACGTCGATGGGGATTGACTTCGTACCGCCCACGCGTTCGATTTCGCGTTCTTGCAGCACTCGTAAAAGGGCGATTTGGATTTCCGGGGGCAGGTCGCCGACCTCGTCCAGGAAAATTGTGCCGCCGTTCGCCGACTCAAATCGCCCCAAGCGCCGTTGTATCGCACCTGTGAAGGCACCCCTCTCGTAACCGAAGAGCTCGGACGCGATCAATGATGGCGGAATTGCGGCGCAGTTTACGGCTATGAATGCTCTTTCCGCGCGTTTAGATCGCTTGTGGATGGCGCGCGCAATCAATTCCTTTCCCGTACCGGTCTCACCGAGAATCAGAACCGTCGAATCACTAGGCGCCACCTTGGCGACCTGACGGAGCACTTTACTCAGCGCTTCCGACGACCCGACGATATCCTCAAACATCGAGTCGCGATCGATTTGCTCTCGCAGCGCGAGGTTTTCGTTGCGCATTCTCTCTTCCGCCTTAACCCGATCATCGATATCAGTTCCGGTCGCATACCAGCGGATCACACGTCCCTCCTCGTCACACAAAGGGTTGAACTGAATTAGGAACCACCGATACTGGCCGTCGTGCCGGAGTGCTCGTCCTTCAATTTCGAAGGGAAGTCCCCATGCGAGAGCCGCCTTTCGCTCGTCGCTCAATCGCTCGACGTCGTCCGGGTGGAAGATTCGTTCGCGGAAGTCAGGAATTAGAATGTCTTCGATCGTGCGGCCTGTATATTTGAGCGTTGCCTCATTTGCGTAAAGAGGGGCGCCGCTCGGGTCCAGGACAATAATGGCCTGCGGAAACACGTCGGTAATCCGCCGAAGCTCGCGTTCCTCTTCTCGCAGCTTCAGTTGCGTCTGCTTCAGGGCTTCTATGTCAGTGCTTGTTCCGTACCACCTGACGATTTTGCCTGTTTCGTCTCGTACCGGCTCGATGCGAACGAGAAACCAGCGAAACGCTCCGTCATGGCGACGAACACGCACCTCGATCTCACCCGGCTTTCCAGAAACCCCTAGCTCCTGCCACTTGTTCATCATCGGCGGCAAGTCTTCCGGATGAATGGCAACTTGCCAGCCCCAACCATACGACTCCTCCGCACACAGGCCTGTATAGTCACCCCATCGTCTGTTGAAAAACTCATTCGAACCATCCGGCAAGGCCCACCACACTAGAGCCGGAATCGCATCGGTGACCTGCCGAAGTTTGCCTTCCGAATCCCTGATCTTTTCGACCTCCAACTTCACAGGCTTCTCGATTCGATCGCGCTCGATGGCAAAGTGGCTGTAGTCCATAGCCGGTCATCCATCAAAATTCGAAGAACACGCATTCATCCTGGCGGTCGACATCGGCGTCCGCGGAGTCAAACTGTTCTGGCCTGAAAGGTCGGAAACCGCCTGGATACGTACCCGCTCGTCAACATCGGGGCCAAAAAATGGCTCAACAACTCGATAATCCTTCAGCCATCCCCGAATTCTTCGCGAACACAAACCGAATGCTCATCGGTCCGCTCGGAAAAAAAAGTAGTCGGCAGTGTATGGCACGAGCGTTTGATTACCGACGTCGGTTGGGACGGAGCAGCCGGAAGCTGGAGCGGATCCGCCATTTGTGTTTAAGCGTTGGATGAAGGTAGTTTTAGTCATTCTTTTACCGCCGGTCGGCCCCTCTGCTGACCCGATTGCCTGCAACAAGAGGCAGGGAATCGCACCAGCATTTGGGCAACTCGCGTCGGAACCCGCCGGGATCTCAGCTATCTGCAGTCCCCATACCTTGCTGCTATCGAAGGAACTCTGCCAGGTTGGGCTTCCGAAGGGCAGCGGACTTGGGGCGTGCTGGTTAGGATTTGTATCGGGGCTGAGGAAATGCGTGATAATCTGGACCACCTGCCCGAAGATATTCATAAACAGCGTGGCTTCGGGTCGAGCAGGGTCGACGGTCCAGGAAACGCCTGAGCCCGTGGGCAGGCAGACATAGCCTTGCGTACCCACAGCGTGGCCGGCCAAAAAACGGGCGTTGCCTGCTGGCGGCGTGATCGCGGCAGGCGTGGCTGGACTTGGAAACCGACTCGAGGCAACCTCGGCCTCTTTCTCTCGAGTCACGTCCTGAGCGCATAGGATGCCGCAGGCGGCCAGTGCGACACCCGCCAGCAACCCGCGACGAATCATAATGTGGGCTGTTGCATAGGGATCGCGTCGCCCGACCACCCGGGCGGGAGCCCCTGCCTTACGTTGCGCGTCCAAAAACTCTTGAACCCGTTTGAGATCTGCCGTCATGATCGAATTCTCCTTTTCGATACAGCCATTGCCCAGATAACCTGGTCCCTCCCACTGAGTGCAAATGGTTCTCCAATCGCGCTTTGAGCACCTTAGCGTAGACACTCAAGCCGACGCCTCGCACCGGCTGCTCGAATATTGGAGACCACCGCCGAGACAGTCGTGAGCCATCTCCGAATGAAGGACACTGGATCTCAAGTAGAAGGCCAGGTGTGGCTTATGCATGTACCTCAAATCTTGAGCCTGGAAAGGACATGTCTATGCCCGTGCGCTCAAACGGCTTGAAGGTCTGAGGGGCCTTGTTAGGAATTGGCAGGCGCCAGGCACTGGCGGTGGCGTGCTTATTTCTTGCGCGGTGCTGATTATCTCAGCACCGCTGCAAGGCCCGGCCTGGGAATGGTTAAGAAGGAACGCAGGATGCGGTAGATCCGCTTCGGATTCACGTCCAACCCCGCTTCCGTAACTCGCGTGTGATGCGCGGCCGGCCCTAGCTGGGCCACTCCAGGGCGATGCGTTGGATGGCATCGCGCAAATCCATATCGGCATCAGGGCTCGCCCCGACCTCGCCGTGGAACTCGCTCATCGTCTATGTCTCCCTCTCGCTTGATTGCTACTGCGGCACCATTTAGGACGATGAAGTGTTCTTGGAATCGTGATAGCGTCGGCTAATCACGATTACTGCATGGAATTCCGCCACATCCGCTCATTCCTGTCCGTCGCTCAAGCGCTTCATTTCGGTCGAAGCGCCCGGCTCCTCAACTTGAGCCAGCGCTTAGCCTTCAAATGAAAGCGCTTGAGGACGAATTGGGTATCCAACTCCTAAGTCGAAACCGACAGGGTACGGTGCTCACGGAGGCTGGGCAGGCGTTTCGGGAGGACGCGGCGGTTGCTCTGGAAAAGCTCGAATTCGCAAAGCGGAAAGCTCAGTGGGCGTCAGCTGGCAGACTCGGCCATGTTCGCGTCGGCTTTATAGCAGCTGCCGGCTTCGAAATCGTCCCGAACCTGATACGGCGATTCCGAAAGAGCTACCCGGATGTCGAATTTTCGATAAGAAACATCTTGACAGCCGCCCAATTGGAAATGCTTGGCGACGGCTTGTTAGACGTAGGCTTTCTTCGCCTTCCCATTGAAAGTCGCAAAGAGATCGAGGTGACAACGGTTCACAGGGAACCATTTGTCGCGATCTTGCCTTCATCGCACTCCCATTCCGCAAAGAAAAAGATTCGCCTGCGCGAACTCAAAGGGAATCCCTTTGTGATGTATGCGCGGGAGCACGCTCCTGGATCGACGACCTTTTATCTGGAATCCTGAACAACGCTGGCGTCGTCCCTAAGGTGGTCCAAACAGCAGGAGAGATGTCTACACTCATCTCGCTCGTCGATGCCGGCGTGGGCGTCTCGATTGTCCCGGCATCTGCCGCAAGAAGAATCGTCTCCAAGGTGGCCGTGTGCTCGATCACGGATCGATTGCCGGCGGCAGAGATTGGGTTAGCCGTCGCACGGCAGAACACTGCGGCGGTAGTATGCCGATTTTGCGAATTCGCTCGCACATAG
>DASQVJ010000451.1:0-5032 GCA_035640835.1 Bryobacteraceae bacterium | reverse complement strand
AAGGACGAGATCGCACACGTTCTCGAGAGACTTGCGGAAGCGGGCGTGGAGAATGTGCTGGCGCTTCGCGGCGATCCCCCAAAGGGGCAGACGCAGTTTCAAGCGACTGAGGGTGGTTTTCGGTATGCGAGTGAGTTGGTCGCCTTTATTCGCGAGCAATTCGGGGACACATTTTGTGTCGGCGCCGCTGCCTATCCCGAGAAGCATACCGAGTGTGCCAATCCCGCGGTGGATCTTGCGAACTTGAAGCGCAAGGTGGATGCGGGTGTCGATTTCCTGATCACGCAGCTCTTCTTCGATAATCGCCGGTACTTTGAGTTCGCCGAGTGTGCTCGCTCGGCGGGCGTCCGAGTGCCGCTCATACCGGGCATTATGCCGGTGACGAATGCTGCGCAGACCGAACGCTTTACGTCGTCATGCGGGGCGTCGTTGCCGTTTGCGTTTGCAGCGGAGCTGGACCGGCGGCGTGACAGTCCCTCGGAGGTGCTGCAGTTGGGGGTTGCGCATGCGACGGCGCAATCGCTGCAGCTCCTGTTGGGCGGTGTTCCGGGGATTCATTTCTATACCTTGAATCGAAGCACGGCGACTCGCGACGTGCTGAGCGCGATCCGGATCGCGTACAGCGGGCGCTCGGTGAACGGCACTAGCGGGGCGTAATCAATCCACCGAGCTTATCGGCCTCGGTTGCGAAGTGGCGTGGGAAGCGTGTGGCGTAGGCTTCGAGATACTTCACACCGGCACCAGTGTTGTACATCACGATGCGCTCGGAGGCTTTCAGGAAGCCGCTGTCGATGAGCTTGCGGACGGCCGCGACGCAGGCTCCGCCCTCGGGTGCGGCGAATACGCCTTCTTCGGTTGCGAGCTCTATGCCGGCCTCGAGCATCTCAGCATCACTGATTGCGATGGCAGTGCCCTGTGTCTCGCGAATCGCCTTCAGCATGAGACGGTCGCCGAGTGGCTTGGGCACTCGCAGGCCGCTTGCCACGGTGTAGGCGCCTTCCCAGAAGGTGCTCGCTTCTTCGTTGTGTTCGAAGGCTCGGACGACTGGTTGGCAACCTTCGGCTTGCACGGCGATGAGCTTCGGGCGCTTCGAGCCAATCCAGCCGAGCGCTTCGAGTTCATCGAACGCTTTCCACATGCCGATGAGTCCGACGCCCCCGCCTGCCGGATACAGAATCGCATCGGGGAGTTCCCAGCCGAGTTGCTCGGCGATTTCGAAGCCCATGGTCTTCTTGCCTTCGATACGGTAGGGCTCTTTAAGCGTGCTGACTTCGAACCAGCCTTCCTGCGTTTTGCGCTCCGCGACGATGCGGCCGCAGTCAGAGATGAGACCGTCGACTAATGTGACGTTCGCGCCGGATGCCATGCACTCGAGGAAGTTCGATTGAGGCACGTCCTTGGGCATGAAGATGTGTGCCTCAATTGCGGCGGCCGCTGCGTAAGCCGCGCAGGCTCCAGCGGCATTGCCGGCAGACGGGATCGCGACTTTGTCGATGCCCAGTTCGCGGCAGAGCGATAGAGCTGCGGATTGTCCGCGGGCTTTGAAGGAGCCGGTTGGGTTGATGCCGTCGTCTTTGAGCCAGAGATCGGATGCGCCGAGGCGTTTGCCAAGTGATGGGGTGCGGAAGAGAGGCGTGAAGCCCTCACCGAGGCTAACGAGTTTCGATGGGTCGCGCAGCGGCAGCAGCGGTGCATAGCGCCACATGGTCTTCGGCCCATTCGCGAGGGTTTCGCGGGACCATTGCTCGCGGGCGGTGGCAAGGTCGTAGCGGACGAGCAGAGGTGCGCCGTCGTCGGAAAGGTTCCAGACACGACCGGCCTCATAACGCTTGCCGGTGAGGCTGCATTCAAGATACGAAAGGAAGTTCATGATGGAGGCGAACTTCCTATCGTACAGGCGTCAGACGATTACTGAAGCACTTTGAGAGTAATGGTTTCGGCGCCGCTTTCTTTCAGATTGACTTTGGTCCCGGCGTTCTCGTAATTCTTCAGCCACGCGGGGTCTTGATAAGCTCCGTCTTCGGTATCGGCGAAGGCATACGCGACGTACTCGCCGGGCGGCAAGTTCTTCCATGTGAAGGCGCCGGACTGATCCGAGTTTGTGGTCTTGTATGCATCAAAGCCGACGCGCTGTGCCGGATCGGAAGGCATCAGGACCACGCTGATGCCCGAGGTTGGTTTACCCTCGGCGTCGTTGACGGTGCCGGAGATCGTGCCGGCTTTGTCGCTGAGAACGATTTCCATAGGGCCGGCTGCGCCTGAGCGCAGATCGAGGGAACGATTGGGAAGCTCCTGGTTACCGGCTCGTACAGAGCGAATGTAATAACCATCCGGGAGGCCCATTGCAGATACTCGGAACTTGCCGGGCGATACGTTGGTCAGTTCGAATGAGCGTTCCTTCACGACAGCATTACCGGAACCGAAAACGAGGGGCATCATGGCTGAGTCGTTCTCCAAAACGACTCGCATGTTCCCGAGGTCCGGCGCAGGCTTGTCCTTCAACTCGATGGTGACCACGCCTTTGATCGCGACGGGTTCGGAGAGTTGAACGACGAAGTTGTTTACGTGCTCTTCGCCCACGGTGAGGCTCTGCAGGTGCTGCATGCGTCCCTCACCACCACCGCCCATCCGGTTCGCCATGAGTGTGTAGCTTCCGGGTGCCAGGCCTGTCAGTTCGAACTTCCCGTCGTTGCCGCGGACGTTGGTCCCGCCGCGGGGTCCGAACATCATTCCGCCCTCACCTGGGAACGCGTTGATAAACACATTCTTAGCGGGCGTGCCGTTCGGCTCGAGAACGGTTCCTCTGACGCGGTAAGTACGACCCTTGCGAGCGCGGAAATCGATGCCGGTTACCTCCTGGCCGGAATCGATCTCGATGGGTGTGGCCTGTGCAGGATCGCGCGCCTCGGGGTAGTAGGTGGACACGTATCCCTCATCGAAGGGCTTTTCCGGTGTACCGGCCGGCGGGCTGGCGGGAGGACCTTGCATAGGACCCCAACGGTGCGGGTTGAGGCTGAGGATGTACTTGCCGGGAGGCAGGTTCGCGATGCGATACTCGCCTAGGTCGTTGACCTGGCCGCCGTTCATAGGCATCCAGGTTTCGCGGCCTCGCTGATATGTGCGACGCATCACTTGCACGTTCGCGTTCTGGAGAGGCTCGCCGTCCTCATCAATGACGCGGCCGGCGATGATGCCCTGTTTATAGAGCTTGATGTCAATGCTCTTGAGCTCCTGGCCCGAAGCCAGGTTGAGAGGCGTACCGCCGCGCATGCTGCCCCGCCTCTGACCTGCGTTCGTCGAGCGAGTGCCGTAGAAGCCGACGACGTAGCCTGTCCGTTGTGCCGAGATCGAGTAGCGGCCCGCGTCGAGATCTTTGAAGCTGTATCGGCCGTTCTCGTCGGTGGTGGCCACCGAGCCCGGTCCACCAGGGCCGAACGTGGACGGTCGAGCGTCCATTGGGACGAGACGGACCTCGGCTTTGCGCAGGGGCTCGCCTGTGCTTGAGGTTACTGTGCCTTCGATCGACCCTTTCTTGGCGTTCGGGTCGGCGACCTGACTGGTTCCAGGTTGAGCAGGTTGAGGAGTTCCCCGCCCTTGCCGTTGTCCGGCTTGCGTTGGGTCGAGGGGTTGGCGGACAACCGCATCACCAATGCCGCCCGTCACTTGGCCGAGTGCCGGCAGAGTTCCAGCCAGCACGGATGCACAGACAGCGCCTACCAGGGGTCTCGCGAGCCAGTTCCCTTTCATTCAGCTACAATCTCCTGTTTCGATATGTAGACGTATGGCCAAAATCAGAAGTTAGCTTCTGTCTTTACGTGCTAACCTCAAGAAAGCATCGCATGTCCGCAGAAGCAACAAAAGACTCCCTGCAACAGCGTGGTTTGCGGCTGACGCGGCAGCGGCGGATTTTGCTTGATCTGATCGACAAATCGGGCAAGCATTTGGACGCCGAGCAATTGTATCTCCTCGCGAAGGAGCAGGATCCGAAGCTCAATCGGGTGACGGTCTATCGCACGCTGAAGATGCTGAAGGAAGGCGGGCTAATCGATGAGCTCGACCTGATGCACATCGGTGGTGACCAGCATTACTACGAGACGCGCATGAAGCAGGAGCATGCGCACATCATCTGCCTGCGATGCGGCCGTGTGGAAGAGTATTTCGGGGAGACTCTGCAGAAGCTGCGGCGACAGATTGAGACGAGCCTTGGCTTCGAAATCCTGCTGGCGCGGACGGAAGTCGGCGGATACTGTGCACACTGCCAGGCGCTGCGCGCTACCGAGATGCGTGAGGCTGCGAACGGGTCGCCAGTGAGCAGCGTTCGAGCTCGTGCGTTGAAGGAGGACTGACGCGGTGACCTCTATTGGGGTCACGCCGAAGACTGCTTCTCTCATCGTCGTCGACCCGTCCGGAACACGAACTCGCACGAACGTCACGACGACACCCCTCAGCATCGGCCGTAATCCTGAAAATCACATCGTGCTCCGCGACAGCCGTGTGTCCCGAACGCACGCGCGCATCGTGGCGGTGGACGGCGCGCTCGTGGTCGAAGATCTGCAGAGTAGCCACGGCACCTGGATCAACGGTCAGCGCGTGGCCTCGCATGTTCTCGAGGACGGGGACAAGATCGAGTTCGGCATACCGGACTCGTACACGTTGTACTTCTCGTTTGGCGGCGATGAGCTTCATCGCATCCTCGATCAGTTTCCGCAGCTTGGGAGTGCGACGGCGGAGATCCAGAGGCTCCGGTCGCTGGTGGAGGTGGCCAGAGCGCTGCATAACTCGTTATCAACGCGCGATGTGCTGACAGCCGTGGTGGATGCGTGCCTGACGATTACCGAGTTTGATCGAGGCTTCCTGTTCCTGCGCAAGGGCGAGCTTCTCGAGATCGCGGTGGCACGAGATAAGGTCGGGCGGCCGTTGAGCGAGGACGATTTGGAAGTCCCGGTTCATACGATCAACACTGCGTTGGAGCAACGGCGTGACCTGCTGTCGATGACATTCGATCCGCACTCGAGCCAGACCCCGTCCTCGA
>DASQVJ010000450.1:0-3149 GCA_035640835.1 Bryobacteraceae bacterium | reverse complement strand
GACGACTTCACCAAGATTCTAGGCGCGCACACGCTCAAGGCCGGTACGCAGATTACGCGAGCACGCAAGAATGAGAACACGAACGTTCGCGATGAGGGCACCGTGACGTTCAACGCGTCGGCCCGAAACACGACGCGCAACGTTGTTGCGGATGTGCTGCTCGGCAACTTTCAAAGCTATGTCGAGCCGGAAGCCGATTCATTCTGGTGGGCACGATCTTCGCAATACGAGTTCTACGTTCAGGACACATGGCGAGCGAGCAGGCGGCTCACCGTCGAGATTGGCGTGCGCTACAACATCATCCCGTCGTTCACGAATGCGCAGGGAAATGCATCGACGTTCCTGCCTCGCCTCTTCAATCGTGCGAATGCGCCACAGGTAGACCCGAGCACCGGGGCGCTCCTGCCCGGCGGCGATCCATACAACGGGATCGCGATCTTCGGCAGCGCGTTCCCCGATGCCGCGCGCGGACGTATTCCTGAATATGATGACCCGGCAGTCCAGCGCCTGTTCCTCGGCCTGCCGGCTACCGGTTCGAAGACAAACTATAATGACTGGGGCCCTCGCCTCGGTATCGCGTACGACGTGTTCGGCAACGGAAAGACGGCTATTCGATCCGGGTTCGGCATCTTCTACGATCGCGTAGGCTCCAATCAGCTGCGCGGACAGGCGCAAAATCCACCTTTCATCAAGACTGCCAACATCTTCGACGGCAATATCGACAACCCCGCAGGCGGCACGGCCCGGGGGTTCCCAACAGACGTGCAGGCATGGCCTGAAATCCTGCCTACGCCGAAAGTTGTCACCTACAACTTCGGAGTCCAGCAGGAACTGCCTGCTGCCATCATTCTGGACGTCAGCTATGTAGGAAACATTGCGCGACACTTCGTGTTCACGAGAGACCTCAATCAGCTTCCCGAAGGAACCCGGCTGAATGCGCCGAATTCCAGCATCAACGTGAATGCGCTTCGACCGTTCCCCGGCTATGGTGCGATTAATCTTCGCGATGCGAGCGACAACTCGAATTACAACAGTCTCCAAGTTGCCGTGAACCGGCGGATGTCGCAGCGCCTCGCATTCGGACTGAGCTATACGTTCTCTAAGACGATGGACACGGTGGGAGGCGCAACTCCGCAGGACAGCTATGCGCCAAAGAATGATATTGCGCTCTCATCCATTCACCGGGCTCATATCCTCAGCGTGAATTACATCTACATGCTTCCGTTCTTTCTGCAGAACGGCAATCCGCTACTCCGGCACGTGCTGGGCGGCTGGGAGATTTCGGGTGTCACCAGCGCGCAATCCGGCGCTCCCGTGAGCGTGACCGTACCCGTGGACATTGCGCGCATTGGTGCCAGTTCGTCGCGCGCCTCTGTTATCGGGGACCCGAACCTTTCCGCGGACAAACGGACTCCCGAAAGATGGTTCAATACCGAAGCGTTCCTGCCGCCCGAAAGGATGACTCCGGGACGGTTCGGCAACGCAGGACGGAACATCCTGATCGGCCCCGGCTTCCAGCAATGGGACGTCAGCCTCTTGAAGAACTTCCGCTTCCGTGAGCGGCTCGGGCTGCAGTTCCGTGCAGAGTCCTTCAACCTCTTTAATCACACGAATTTCACGGGCATCAACACGACCGTTCGACTGGATAACGCGGGCCGGCCCACAGCCGGGTATGGCGCGGTGAATGCCTCCGGGCCTGGGCGGGTCTTGTCTTTTGGATTGAAGCTGCTCTTCTAGAAAGGTCTCGCAAATGGAACTGAACCGAAGAATGTTTCTGATGGCGAGTGGGACCTCAGTCCTCCTCAGAGGCGCACCCACCGACCAGATTCGCCTTGGCGTGATCGGAAGCGGCGGACGCGGCACGTTTGTCATGGGCACCTTTCAAAAGGAACCGGGAGTGCACGTTGGCGCGATCTGTGACGTCTACGAGCCTAACCTCGAACGCGCGCAGTCCGCAGCTGCGAAAGCTCAGGGCGGCACGACGCCGAAGGCATACCGCAACTACAAGCAGTTGCTGGAAGACAAGTCAATCGATGCGGTGCTGATTGCAACACCTGAGCACTGGCACGCCCGGATGGTCCTCGACGCGCTGGCCGCCGGCAAAGATGTCTATGTCGAGAAGCCTCTGTGCCGGACGCCCGAAGAGGGAGTCGAGCTGATAAACGCTGAGCGGAAAACGAAGAACATCGTGCAGGTCGGAATGCAGAGGCGCAGCTACGATCTCTATCTGCAAGGGCGTGAGGTCGTGGCTTCGGGAGCGCTGGGCAACGTGCGGATGGTTCGATCGTGGTGGCTCAACAACTACCTAAGCGGTTCCGCCAGAAGCGGTGCGAAGCTGGACGGTCCGCTCGATTGGGAGCAGTGGCAGGGTCCGATTAAGAAGCGCATCCCGCCCGATCCGTTCATCTTCCGGAATTGGCGTAACATCAGCGACTACGCTGGCGGCATCGTCGCCGATCAGGGAGCGCACGTTTTCGATGGTATCCACCTGTTGATGAACGCCGGGTTCCCGATCGCGGTTACAGCTGCTGCGGGGAAGCCTCACCGGGAAGGCTACGACACCCCCGAATCCGTCGTTGCGACAGCGGAGTACGGCGAGGACTTCATCGCATCGTTCAGCATCAACTACGCCGCGATGAAATACAAGCTGCGCAATGACCAAATGAACCACCTCGACGGCGACAAAGCGCGCATGGACATCGGCCGCGAGTACTTCAAGGTCTTTCCTCAGGGAGAAGAAGACAAACCCTCGATCGAGAGAACATCGGAGCGCGGTTTCGGCCACGCCACGACACTCCACGTGCAGAATTTCCTTGAGTGCATGCGCTCTCGGAAGACGCCCACCGCCACCATGGCCAAGGCGTTCCAGGCGGCCCTTGTGTCTCAGCTCGCGAACATGTCACTGAAGTCCGGGCGGCGTATCAAGTGGAATGCTGCCCAACAAAAAGTCGAGGTGTAACGGGTGCGGCTTCACGGTCATAATACTCCTTAACATTCCTTTCGACGGCTTCCAGTGAATAATTGAGTCCTAAAGGGAGTCTCGCTGGCCCATGAGAATACTACTGCTTACGTGTTTACTCCTGACCGCGGCCGAGGTCTTTGGACAGCGTGGAGGGGGTGGAGGAGGCGCGCAGAATCCACCGCTCGCC
>DASQVJ010000449.1:0-3277 GCA_035640835.1 Bryobacteraceae bacterium | reverse complement strand
GCGGGAGAGCAAGAGACCGGACCAGGCCAGGCCGCTGTTCGAGAGGGCGCTGCGCATCGATGAAGAGATCTACGGCCGCGAGCACGTGGTTGTAGCGGAAGATCTGGAGCATCTGGCGAGTGTGTGTGAACCGCGCGAAGCAGGGCCGCTGTTGCTGCGCGCGGTGGAGATTCGCAGAAAGACTGGGCCTCCGTTGCAGCTTGCGGAAGCGCTAGCAAAATTGGGGTCGATCGCGCCGCCGGACCGTGCGGTGCCGTGGCTGAGAGAGGCGCTGGACATTCGCGGCAAGGAAGCGGCGGGCTCGGATGTTGCGTCTTCGACGTTGCTGAACGATCTGGGACTGGCGTTGCGCGAAGTGGATGCCGCGGAGTCGGAGAAGTGCTTTCGGCGTGCGCTCGCGATTCAGGAGAAGCTGCTCGGTGCGAAGCATCCCGAGACTGGAACGACTCTGAATAATCTCGCAAGTCTGCTGCTGGCGACAAATCGGGTTGCGGAGGCGGAGGTCGCGCAGAAGCGGGCGCTGAGCATACTCGAGTCGACGCTGGGCGAGGATCATGCGCGTGTCGCCGTGGCATGGAGCAATCTCGGTGATGTGCTGCGAGCGAAGGGCCAGTTGCAGGCGGCCGAGAAATGCTATCGACGTGCGCTTGCGATTGATGAGCGGCTCTATGGGGCTGCGCACCCGGAGGTCCTGGCCGATGTGGAGAAGCTAGCGGGGCTTCTCGATGATCGAGGGGCCCGGCGTGAGGCTGCCGCGCTTCGAGAGAGGCTGCAACGGTGATCCCGGTTTATAGATTCCGATCCAGTGATTGCTGAACGCCAGATAAAGCTGCGGCTGGACTTTCGGCATGTGGCAGCTTACGCACGACTGCTTGGCGGTCGACGTCGTGTGCTTGACCGAGCCGTGACAGGTCGCGCAGATCGAGGTCGACACTTTGTCCTGATGTGGTTGATGGCAGGTCAGGCATGAGAGCTTGCCACCGGACTCAAGGAAGCAGCGGCTTCGGCTCAAGTACACGGGCTGATGCCGGACGTTCCAGGGGTTGCTCCAGTTCGTGGCGGATCCTGCTGCGGGCGGCATTCGATGGCACTGGCCGCAAACATCGTTGATCTCAGCTGAGGTTCGCGAGGCGGGGTTGCGGATGTTTGCCTTTGACGGCTTCGCGGCATGGTCGCTGCCCGGTCCGTGGCAAGACTCGCAACGCACTCCGAGCTCAAACGGTTGGACGGTCCGTTGAGCCACTTTGAGTGTCCCTGTTGAGTGACATTGGAAACAGCGCATGATCGCGGCGTCGGGTGCGAAGGTGCGGTATTCGACGCCTTGCTCGTTGATGTGGCCAGGAGTGAGCGCGAGCTTGTTGGGTTTGGTGTAGAAGCTGAGACCGTGCTCGAGGTAGCGCTCGTCATCGAGGCGGCTGACATAAGTGGTTGCCTGCGATCCGGCGCCAAAGGCCCAGCCCTTCTCGTGAGTGGAGAGTGCTCGAGCGTGCGCGGTCGTGGATTGTGATTGCGCGATGGTGGCGTGGCAAGTCGCGCAGACCTTCGAGCCGACAAAGGAGGGCGCTGCTGTGAGGGTGCCCCACAGCAGCGCCAGGAGGACTACCAGCGAAGCCTGCCGCTGTACTGAAACTGACGACCGAAGTACCCGGCGCGTTGAGCCGTGATCGCGCCGAACTGTCCTGAGCTAAAGTTCGTGATCGGGTTTGCACCGTTAAAGTTGTTGAGCGCGTTGTACGCTTCCATGCGAAGCTCGAAGCCAAGGGACTCGGTGAGCTTGAACTGCTTGGCAAGCGTGAGATCGAGGTTGTTGAATCCTGGTCCCCTGACGCCTGGATAGAGCGGGTTCTCGCGACGGGTGAAGCCGGGGAGAACTTTGAACACCGTAGTGTCGAACATGCGGGACTGCGTGGGGTTGTCGATGACCGGGTCGCCCGTTTGCAGCAGGCCGTCAAAGCGTAGCAGTTCACCCGTGTTGTAGGTGTAAATGCCGCTGAGGGCCCAACCACCGAGGACCGCGTCGGCAACAGGATGCACATTGTTCAGGAACTGTCGTCCTTTACCGAACGGGAGTTGGTAGATGCTCGCTCCGGTGAACCGGTGCCGCGGATCGGGGTTGGGCTGCCAGCTAAGGTTCTGCAGGAACAGGTCGAGTTCGTCGTAGATCTGCTCGACGCTGCCTCGGTTGTAGTTGTAGCCGAAGACCAGGCTGAAGCCGTTGGTGAACGGTCGCTGGAATTGGAGTTGTAGCGCGTGATAGCGGCTATCTGCTCCAGGTGTCAGTGCCTGGCGAAGTTGGCCGTACTGCGGAAAAGGCTTCAGCAGGTCGCTGACAGCGACATTGGCTTGAGTCCGCAACTGGCCGGGCATCTTATCGGCGGGCAAAATGTTGCGGAACGGGTTTGGTACGGATCGAGTAATGGCGGTCTTAAGTTCGTAGCCGTAGCGGGGATCGAGCGTGTTGACGTCGACGAAGTAGTTGCCGCCGTCACGTGAATACGGATGGTTACTTCCGATATTCGTGAAGTAGGTGATGTTACCGACGAAGTTCCAGGGGAGTTGGCGCTCGAGAGTGAAATTGATTCGGTCATTGGTGCCCACGCGGAAGTTCTGGTAATACCAGCTCGCGGCACCGCCGAGATTCGTGTAGGTTCCGAACTGCTTGCCCGCGGCCGGCACGAGTCCACCTGGGAAGGGATTGCTCAACCGTTGTTGCGGGATGCCGTTGATTGGCGCGATCGCCGTTGTGGTGGCATCGTAGCCTGGGTAGAACACGCTGCCGAGGATGTCGAGGCCATCCGTGAGGGAACCAGGAACCACGTATCGCGCGTAGCCAAAGCGCAGCGCGGTCTTGTTGTCGACCCGGTAAGCGAGGCCGAAGCGCGGCAGGAACAAATTTTTGGGAGCGTTCCAGGAGTTTCGGTTTTTGGAGTCCGTGAAGACCCAGGCGCCGTTCCATTGGATGGGCGTTTTGCGCAGTGCAAGAACGTCGGCCGGAATGACGGGAGCACCGGCACCCTGGAATTCGGGTATCGGGGTTGTCAGGTCGAGGTAACGGGACAGGCGATCCTGAGGGTCCGTCATCGGAGATTCGTACTCATACCGCAGGCCGATGTTCAACGTCAGGCGTTGAGTGATCTTCCAGTCGTCGTGCACATAAACGCCGTAGTAGCTCACTCGTGGACGTTGCAGCGGCACCGTAGCGATGTTCGTGTTGTTATCGAGTACGCCAAGCAGCATGGTTGCCCAAGCATCGCCACTCAAACGGGTGTTCGGGTTT
>DASQVJ010000448.1:0-4623 GCA_035640835.1 Bryobacteraceae bacterium | reverse complement strand
ATCTCCTGCGGGGAGAGTAGCAGGAGGGTCGCAAAAACCTGGGTGTCGTCGGCCTTCAGAATCCGGCTATCCGATTGAAAACAGTAGAGCACAGAAAATTTGCCAACTTTGTGAATGAGGCTCGTGACTTGAGCAAGAGGTATGGAGATCTCCAGCCCGTCAAGCGCGTCAGCTTTGGGGTCAATCGCAAACACCATCATGGGCATTGTCGGGCGGAATGGGGCGGGAAAGAGCAGCACGATCGACAGAAACGCGGTCGCCTGACCGTTGTCCGTGTGGAGCGATGACACAGGCCCGAGCTGCGGCGCGAAGTCACAAGTGCGGACGGGCCTAATTCGAGCCCCGCCCTGTTGAGGGCGTCCCTATTTCAACCCCGCTTTCGGCGTAACCGATTCCCCACTTATGTAATAGGACTAAACCCAGCTATATTTTGCCTTTCATGTTCGCCGTGAATTTACTCTATTGTCAATAGCGTCAGCGAGATACTCGCTGTCGTTATCGGAGGAAAATGGAACATTTGCAGCGGGGCGGGTTATGCCCGTGCGGGCAGTACTCGCTCGCCTACGCCGAACGCATAGAGCATCGATGCGACGCCACCGACGCGGAGACATTGGCCGAGCGGCACTTGGGGCCGGTGATTGAGCGCTCACTGATCCTCTCCCTGCTGGATGGCGGGTGGACGATGGAGGATATCTTGCAAACGCATCCGGGGTTGAAGCTCGCAGATATCTACGCGGCCATAAAGTACCGAAAGAGTTAATTAGTTCTGTAAACCGCAATCAGAGGGGCGGATCCTGTGGCGTCTTCTGTCTTATGACCCATCAAAGGGCTTGTCCATGCACTCGGTCGGAAGTACATCAATGCGATCACCCGGTCCGAAGCCGAGAGCCAGACGTTTCCGACACCATAATGAGCGTCCGGTGGAGTTCTCGTTCGCGTTGCGCGCCATCGCTGTCGTGGTGGTGATGGCCGTGACGGTCGTGTTGGGGTGCGTCCTTGATGTCGGAAAAGTTGATCGCAGTCCACTCCAGCTGTCCTACGTCCCGCTCCGAGTAAGCCGGGAATCGCAGGCGAATCAGTGCGAGGCAGAAGTCCTTATCCTACGCGGTCCTCAGATCATAGGCACTCGCATACAGCAATCGAACGGAAAAATCGAGCGTTGGCACAGATCGCTCAAAGGAGAGTGCGTCGACCGGAAACGCGATTGTCGCTGGACGATGCCCGGCGTCTGGTGGAGGGCTGGGTCGAGCATTACAACAACGTCCGCCTGAATAGCGCGATCGGCTACATCACGCCGGAGGACATGCTCGATGGGCGCTAACAGGAGATCCATGCCGAGCGGGATCGGAAGCTAGAGGAGGCGCGAAACAGCGCCAGACTCGTCGCCAGCGGCCCGCGTGAAGAACGAAGAGGCCGAGGGAGTTCTTTTCGCTCAAGTGACTGAGACTAGTAGACACTACGCCGTCTATCCGAAGTGACCCGGCGATCGAGATGCCACCGCTCCACAAGCTTCCTGCGCCGGGTCACTCCAGATAGAGTCCTAGCGTAACTCGTGATCTATGCGTAGCGTGAGCGCTCTAACGTTTCAAGTTTCTATATAGCAGCTAGACCGTTAGACCGCGAGCGGGAAAAAGATTAGCCAGTTATGCCCATCATCCGCCAAGAACGGCAGCCGAAGAATCAAATGGCGCTATAGGTCAAAATGAATCCGCAAGGCTTGCCTTGGACGAGTTCGCGCCGGCGACTTCGCTCCCCGGAGGATTTCCGAACAACCGACTGTACTCCCGACTGAACTGCGAGGTACTCTCATAGCCGACGCGACGGCTTACGGCTGCGACATCTTTTCGTTCATTTCTCAGGAGGCTCCGCGCTTCTTGCAGACGAAGTTGCTTTTGATACTGCAGCGGACCCAGGCCCGTGATGCCTCGGAACCATTGATGAAAACTGGAAGTGCTCATACCTACCCGTCGCGCGAGGTCATCGATGAGAAATGACTCGCGAAAATGCTTCTTCAACCACACGATCGCGATGCCAATACGTTGGGGTTGACTGTCGGCTTGTGCGATGCGGTGTAGAGCGACGCTCTTGTCGTCCAGTAGCAGGCGGAAGAGAATCTCGCGCTCGATCATCGGGGCAAGCACAGGGATCTCTGTTGGAGATTGCAGCAATCGGACCATGCGCAAAACTGCGTCAAGCAAAGCAGGCCGAGTCGCGGAGACGTAAATACCACGCTGTGACGCGCCGCCGAGAGGAACTGGCAAGCGGGCTTCTTCAATCAGCGACCTGAGGTTCGCCAGATCGAAGTGGAGTCTCAGGCCAAGGTGGGGTTTGGCGAGCGTTGCTCCCACAACGCGTGCTGAAACGGGAATCTCAGCCGAGGAAACAAGATAGTTACCGGGACTGTTGGAATACACTTCGTTCCTCAGTAGCAACTGCTTTTGGCCTTGTGCGACGAGACAGAGCCCCGGAGTGAGGACGCCGAAATCCGGCGACACGGACGACGAATACCGAATGATGTACAACGAGGCAATGGCGGTCTGGTGATCGCCATCGCGCCCGGTCAGTTGCGCAATCAGGTCCCGAAGCTCTGATAGCTGCGCGACGTCACCTGTTCCCATTCAGGCTCTCCCGGTTCTGCTCTCGAATCCATTATCCGGTGATTCATGGGCCGCTTGGCCACCCACATCTGGAGGAATAGGCATTCCGTTCGGACGATCAGGCACATCGCCCCTTCACTGCTTGCCGTCCAATCGAGCAGGTAGGACATGAAAAGGAGCTTAAGACAAGTGAGGAGATGAGAAATGAGCAAAGTGTCGAATCAGATTGCAACACCGGAGGGCGTGGTATCGGACGCTCTTATGGATCTTCGTAACGGACGATTCGTCGATGCGAGTGCCCATTTTGCAGAGGTGTTCAAATACACGGATCACGGCACCGGCCTGGAGTTTAAGGATAGAGACCAGTTAACGGCCTTCTTTTCCAAGGCCCGGGAACTCTATCCGGATTCGTTGCTCACAGCAAGTCGGGTCTTTACGAGTGGTGACTACGTCATCGTTGAATGGACGCTTCAGGCAACAATCACCGTGCCGATCTACGGCGGGATGTCAATGGAGTTCCCAATATCGGTGCAGGGATCTTCCATTGTGCAAACGCAGGAAGGCAAGATTATCAACTGGGCCGACTATTACGACGGGCTAAAGTCCCGGCGTACAGCGTTGACTGCGCACTTTCAGGGGTGGTTCGAACTTTAAGTGGCGAGAAACAGGAGTCAAGCAAATGAATAAGACAGCATCGAAAAGTCTGAGACAAGACCCTGCAGACAAGGCGCAATGGCTAAGGACAAGACCCGGCGAGTACTGCCTTATCCGCGAATGCTCGGAAGACACGAACGGGCTCTACGCTGTCCTCGAGATCGTGTCAAGCCCCGGTGACGGTACGCCACTGCATCTTCATTCGAAGGAAGACGAACATTTCCTGGTCCTTGAAGGCAGTGTCCGTATCGCATACGGGGACAAGATATTTGATCTCCAGGCCGGCGAGGTTGCAAGCCTTCGAAGAGGGATTCCTCACGCCTGGGGCAATCGCACCAAAGCAGATTTGCGCATGGTCATCCTTGTCTCTCCCGGCGGGTGCGAGGAAGCGCTTCGCATCCTTGCAGGAAACAACGACGTAGACCTTCGCGCCCTTGGCGAGCCATTTCACATCGAGTTACTTGGCCCAACTCCGTTTTGATCACTTGAACTGTCGAAGAAGGAGATAAATATATGAAGACGAACTCAAAAGGCACGGCGCTCATAACCGGCGGTTCTTCCGGCATTGGAGCTATCTATGCAGATCGCCTGGCGCGCCGCGGTCATGATCTGATTCTCGTCGCTCGTGACCGGCAACGACTCGATACCGTGGCCGCGCGGATATCCGATCGCACTCGACGCTTTGTTCAGGTGATCGCCGCCGATCTGAACAAGAAGGTGGATCTCGCACGAGTCGAAGACGTGCTGCGCTCGGATAGCTCCATCGCCATGCTGGTCAACAATGCGGGTGTGGGCGCCCCGGCGGCGCTGCTCGATTCCGATATCGACAGACTGGATCGAATGGTGAGTCTCAACGTCACTGCACTGGTGCGCACGACATATGCCGTCATTCCAGGTTTTGTGGAACGCGGCGGCGGTGCGGTCATCAACATCGCCTCTGTGGTGGGCATCGTGCCGGAACTACTGAATGGAGTCTACGGCGGAACGAAGGCATTTGTGATCGCCTTCACTCGCTCGCTCCACAAAGAATTTGCCGGGAAGAACGTGCGCGTTCAAGCGGTTGTTCCGGGCGCGACGGCTACGGACTTCTGGGACGTCGCGGGGACTCCGCTTGATCAGGTTCCCGGCGAAATGGTCATGAAGACCGAGGAGATGGTCGATGCCGCAATGGCCGGTCTTGACCAGGGGGAGATCTTTACGATCCCATCGCTGCCGGACAGTGCCGAGTGGGACGCCTACGAGGCGGCGCGGCAGAAGATGATACCGAAGCTCTCCCTAAGTTCGCCTGCCGCACGCTATTACGTATCCCATCCGAATCCGACGGAAGGCAGATGAATGTGCGGCCAGATTGAGAGTCATCATCCATCGCTCC
>DASQVJ010000447.1:0-7101 GCA_035640835.1 Bryobacteraceae bacterium | reverse complement strand
CACCCGCGACTCGTTTTGCACGTTTGTACCGAACCGCGGTCTGCGAATACCCGACCCATGTCACCATCCCCCGAAGGAAGCGATGTTGCTCACGCATATGCCGAAGGGCATCGAGGCACTGCCGCGATAGCAATCGGAAGTCGCCCACGTCCGGTGGCAAGGACTTGTAAACCAAGGTGCGCATCAGCCGGTAGAAGATCCAGGCCGTCGCCAGCTTAAATGCGCTCTCGCCGTCCCGGGACTCGCGTTGACCGTAGACCACATCGTAGCCCTCGCGGTAGCGCTCGAGCATACTCAAAATGACGGGCAGAGGGTCTTGAAGATCCGCATCGATCAGAACGATCGCATCACCCGAGGCTTTGTCCAGACCTGCCGTCGCCGCGATCTGGTGCCCGAAATTTCGAGAAAGATGAACAACCCGGATCCGAGGATCATCGAGGGCCCATTCGAGCAGCCGGGGTAGGGTTTCGTCCGAGCTGCCGTCGTTCACGATGACTACTTCCGAGCGAAACGGAAGACCATCGATAAACTGTGTTAACTCGGCACGCAGGAACGGGACTGTCGGGCCCTCATTGTAGGCGGGTATCACGATGGACAGTAGTTGTGGGTCGGGCCGTGGGATGAGCGCATGTACCGTCTGGCCGAACTCAGTAAACCTCATCGTGGCGATTCCTTCTCTATCGTCGACGGTCCCGGGCATTCGGTTTAGATCGTTTTGACGCAAGTCTCTGTCATTATCGCGCGGCCATACGTGGGTTGACGGGCGCCAGAGATCGCGTCTAATCTACCTCATGGACCGTCGCAGCTTCTTTACTGCTTCCGCTATTGGTTCGTTCGCCGCGTTCCAAAGCGATTCCGTGCTTCGCGCCCAGGTTGCCGCGCAGTCCGTCTCCGGCCGCCCGGCCGATACCGTCGCTCGCGATGAAGACTTCTGGCTCAACATCCGCCATGCCTTCACCGTCGACCGAAACATGATCAATCTCAACAACGGTGGCGTCGCTCCCTCACCCAAGATCGTGATGGACACCGAAAAACGCTATCTCGAGGTCGAGAACATGAACCCGTCCTATTACATGTGGCAGGTCCTCGACCCTGGACTCGAGACCGTGCGTCGCCGGCTTGCACGCGAGTTCGGCTGCGACCCCGAGGAGATCGCGATCACCCGAAACGCGAGCGAATCTTTGGAAATTGTCCAACTCGGCATGGATCTGAAGCCGGGAGACGAAGTCCTCACCACCAATCAGGACTACCCCCGCATGATCACGACCTGGCGCCAGCGGGAGCGCCGCGATGGCATCGTGCTGAAACAGGTCCCGTTTGTGGTTCCCCCACCGAGCCTCGAATATCTGGCGCAGCAGATTGAAAAGGGCATCACCCCGAAGACCAAGGTGATCCACATTTGCCATGTCACGAATCGAACCGGGCAGATCTTTCCGGTAAAACGCATCTGCCAGATGGCTCGCGAGCGTGGCATCGAGGTGGTCGTTGATGGGGCGCACGCGTTCGGACAGTTCCCGTTTAAGCAGGCAGATCTCGACTGCGACTACTACGGGACGTCCTTGCACAAGTGGATCCTGGCGCCGATCGGAACCGGCATGCTGTACGTCCGCCGGTCGAAAATTGCGAAGATCTGGCCGTTGATGGCGGCCCCGGAATCGATGCGTGAGAATATCCGGAAGTTCGAGGAGATCGGCACCCATCCTGCTTCGCAGCGGAATGCCATCACCGAGGCATTAAACTTCCACGATTCCATGGGCGGCGAGCGAAAAGCCGAACGCTTCCGGTACTTGCGACGCCGCTGGTCGAATCGCCTGCGTGAATTGCCGGGTGTTCGGATCTTGAATAGCGAAGATCCGGAGCAATCCTGCGCGATCGGATTCATCAGCGTGGATGGGCTCGATTCGTCAAAGTTGGCCAAGTATCTTTGGGAGAAGCACCGGATCTGGACCGTAGCCGTGTCAACCCCCGGCGAGTATCAGGGCTTGCGCATCACGCCCAACGTCTACACAACGCTTGAGGAAATCGATACGTTCGCGGACGTCATGGAGAAAACGATCAAGGCCGGAACACTACCTGGATAGCGGCAGCACGGCTCAAACCGTTTTGCCCGTTCGTACGTACCTGTATTAGGAAGACTTGCAGGAAACGTTGACATCCGTTATAGTCTTCGTGTTAACGCCAAGAGGCATTAGGTCAGGGAGGCAACTCAAGTGAAGAAACTCGTTCTCGCGTCCGCATTGTTCGGTACCGCACTATTCGCCGCCGAATACAAGGGCGTCATTTCCGATGCCGGCTGCGGCGCCAAGCATGCCGATGCGTCCGAAAAAGCAATGAAGTGCGTCGAAGGCTGTGTCAAGGGCAAGGGCGCTGCGCCAGTGCTGGTGACGGAAGAAGGCAAAGTGCTGAAGATCTCCGATAAGGAAAAGGTCATGGCGCATCTCGGCCACAAGGTTGTCGTGGACGGAAAGGTCAGCGGCGACACGATCGACATCGCGTCGGTCAAGATGCAGTAACTTCTTAAAAGTTAGAAAAATTTAATGGGACGGGGCGGCTATTGAAGCTTGCCCCGTCCTTCTACTTTCCACACCACTTCCACACAACCGTTCCGGACACCATATACCTGATCGTGCAGATTGATCGCCACGCAGACATGGACTGGAATGACCTCGAGCCGCTGTCCAATTTTGAACTTCCCGTTGTCGGGAACGCGAACCCAGCCGTGCTCTTCGTTTAGCCTGAAGAACTCAGCCTCCGGATGATCCACAATCTGTCCGAAGAGAGCATCTGCGGCCGCTGCCGGGCGGTCGGACGAGAAGGTTTTTGATCCACCGTCGAGCACGATCTGGCCCGGGACACTCGTCGAGACTACGGTCGCATGGATGCGAGCCGCGCAGTCCGCGAACTCGCAGCCCCCACTCAGGACGGTGTTCCAGTCGTTGAAGATGTAGGTGCCTGGGCGAATCTCGTTGATGCCGTCGAATTCATGCGATCGATACAGGGCCGGCGTCGAACCGCCGCTGACGACCTCGACCGGCCAGCGCTCACGAACTCGGCTCAACACATCCCTTAGAAGGGCGCTCGCTTCGCGAATCTTTGCGTCGCCCTCATCGTCGAGCTTCTTGATGTGACCCGGATAGAAGGCAATCCCTTCGAAGCGCAATCCCGGCAAATCGTGAATGCGTTCGATGAGTGAGATCAGCCTCTCTGGTTGCACTCCAACCCGGTGGAGACCACCGTCAAACTCGGCCAGGATGCCGATCGAGACTCCCGCGGCTGCGGCTGCGTCGGACAAGCCCTGCGCTACCTCGAAGCTATCCAGGGCGACAGTGACCGCCTGTGATCGCGCAAGAGCCATCAGCCGCTCGAGCTTTGGATGACCGATGATCGGGTACGCGATCAGGATCGACGGCGGGTCGATGGTAGCCATCACTTCGGCTTCGCTCACTTTGGCGACGGTCAGTCCCGCGGCGCCGAGTTCCACCTGTTTCCGGCCGAGTGCCGGGATCTTGTGTGTCTTGGTGTGCGGCCTGAGTCGCAAGCCATGTTCTTTCGCGTAGCTCGCGACGTTCTCGAGATTGCGCTCCAGAATGTCCAGATCAATGACGATCGCTGGTGTGTCGAGATCTTGTACGGGGTGACCGATCATGTTGTGCGGCATCGAAGAAGATTCAGCATATCGTGTACAGTGCTGGTGTCCCGCTCACCTTTTGGCAACGGTGAATACCTTGTTCATGATCTTCCACTGGCCATCATGCTTGAGCAACACAAAGTAGTCAGTAAAGACCGCTTGAGGATACTCGAGGGTTATCTTCGCCGTGCCGGCGTTTCCATTTATCTCGACGAAGTCGATGGTCCGCTTGCGTTGAGCCTCATCCACCGCTGGTTTGCCGGAGAATCGGGTCCTGTCTTCATCAAGAGTCCAGTTGGCGAATGTGCCGTCGAGACTGACTCCCTGAATACGTGCTTGCGGGTGAAACGCGCCGACTAGATGCTCTGGATTGCCGCTCGCGTGGGCACTCAGGTAGGCCTCCAGCGGTTTACGTGCCGCCGCTTCGTCGCTTTGTGCACTCAATCCCACGGCGCACAGTAGAAGTAGGATCGCAACGTTTCCGGTTCGCATGGGTGTGATCACTTCTCGCTGAACTCGAGAAGCAACCGGCCGCCACCTGCGCCTTTATAAATCAGCGTGAGATCCTTTCCGCGCGGTGGTTTGCCGTCAAACAGGAAATACAGCATTCCGCTCACGGCATCAGATGTCTCGCCGTTGCGCAACACCTTCTCCTTCAGCTTGGCAAGCAGTGGCGATTCGGGTGAGTTCTTGTCGGCTTCCGCGGAGACAGTGGTGTTACCGCCCGCAGTGTTGCCAATGGCTCCGCCATTGCCTCCCATTCGCGTAGGACGTCCGCCGATTCCGCCCCAAACAGGTCCGCCGCGATTTTCGGTCGCAACCGCGCCTCCCTCCGTCTGCGTGATGCGTACGGCTCCTTTGCCGGCGATCTGCGAAGGGTCGAGGGGCTGAGAGCGTTGACCATCGCGAGCCGAGACGAGGGTGAAGTCGTCTCGATCGATGCGGAGCTTGTTCTTCTCGTCACGCGGCCGAACGCGCACGTCGACTAATACAAGGGTGAAATCCGGATTTGACCCGAGCTCTTTGGCGACTTCTTCTTTGCTGGTGATCGCTCGCGCCGTTACGTCGACCGCTGCGTTTCCACCGTTTGCGGTAGCCGGTTTGGCAGGGCCCGCGATGACTGTACCTGCGGTGAACAGGAGGGCAAGTGAGGCGAAAGAAAATTTAAAAGCCACTGGACACCTCGCTGCAATTATATCGACCACGCGAGTTGAAGCACACACGAGTTACTCGTCGATGGCAAGCAACTCCTCTGGCGACGCCGTGCCTGTTCCCCTTTTTGTGACCGTGACGGAAGCAACAAGACTCCCGAACTTCGCTGCTTGTACAGGATCGTTCGTGACAGCCAGCGCGCAGGCTGCCCCTGCCGAGAAGCTATCGCCGGCACCGCATGTATCCACCGCCCGTACCTTTCGGGCCGGCACCCATTGTTCACCGCACGACGTGATGACCTGTGACCCCTCGTCGCCATGGGTCACAATCAGTGCTTTCAACTCGTTCTCACGAAACAGGCGCTGCGGGTCCAGGCCGGATCGAAACTTCCGCATGCATGCTTCCGCTGCTTCGTCGCGATTCGGCTTCAGGAACACGCCTCGAAAGTGCTCCGCACGCTTTCGGGAGTCGACCCACACGACGCCGCTCATCTGCATGACACGCGCTCGCAGCGGCGCGCTCAGCACTCCGCCTGCTTCCGTCTCGGCCTGGTCGGACACCATCACCACGTCGTAGGTATCTTCGATCAGGTTCAGCAATCCGACGTCGGGCATCGGCTGCGTGTTGATGAAGTCCACGCGCGGGCGATCCTCTTCAAGCGTCTTGTGATTGATCAGCTTCGTGTAGGTGAACGTGCAGACCTCAGGGGTCTTGATCAACAAATCCGTCCTGATGCCGGATGCACGCAGAACCCTTTCCAACTCGTAAGCCGATCCGTCATCGCCAATCACGCCGGCTACGCTGACATCGCGTACGCCTAATGCCACCAGGTTGTTTGCGATGGTTCCGCCTGCGCCCGCACTCACCTCGGTTCGGATGACCCCGATTCGAGGTATCCCGGTCTCACGAGAAGGCTCGGCCTGGTCTGGGTCGTAGTGGCACCAACGGTCGAGACAGACGTCCCCGACCACCAGCACTCGCAATGTCTGAATTCTGTCTAGGATGCTTTTGACGTGCACGAGATCAGTTCCCTACGCAAAGCCGGAAGGGTGGCGCGATGGTCGCCGCAGAAATAGTAGCTGGTTCCTCCGTCGGCAACGGTGCGTACGAGCATTGTCTTATGTGGCCGGAAGTAGTATCCGGGATCCGTTTTGGGCAACTCCTTGCGGATGTCTCCTGCGATCGGCACCATGTCGAAAACCGCTGTTGTAAAGTTCCTCAACTCGCGACCCTGCTGATGCAGGACGTTCCGAGCCATCGCGAGCGCCTTCAGGTAGACCTCGGGGCCCATGATGGCTGAACCGAAATTCAGCAGAACGCCTCGCTCCAATCGCTCGACGGCCGCCGCAAATATCAGGAAGTCCGTATAGCTCGCCTGGCCCAACGCGGCGCCATCGCAGTTGGGATGCTCGTGGATGATGTCATACCCGATACCGACGTGAACGGTCACGGGTACGTCGAGACGATACGCAGCCGCGAACACGCTGAGCTCTTTGAAAGGGTAATCGCTTTCTTCGATATGACGACCAACGCCTTCGCCCAACCCTAGCCCTTGTTCCGCAGCCTCCTTAATGACGCAGTTGAGCTCGCTCGTCTCCGTCCAGAGGCCGAACTGGCCCTCCCGGATGTAGCGCGACACGCTTTCAGTCGTCTGTCCGATTCGCGCCAGCTCGAAATCGTGAATCGCTCCGGCGCCATTCATCGCAATGTGATCAATACAGCCGCGCTCCAACAGATCGATGATGTGGCGGTTTACTCCCGCGCGGAGCACATGGGCACCCATCATCAACACCCGCGCCGCACCCACCTCTCGGGCTGCCTGAATCCGGCCGGCAACCTCGGAAAGCTGGGGATGATGAAACGGCGGAGGCTCCTGATCAAGCGTCAGCCATTGCTCGCGATGCAGGTCGCTCACGCGCTTCTCGAGCGGCAACAGCCTTAGTCTCGATCGGTCAAATTTTGGGTATTTCGATCCACTCACCGAATCAATCGATTGGGGCACCGTATCTTCTTCACACAGTATCAGAGAGAACATTGTCGCCCGGTGGGCGATTCGCTAACCTGAAAGTACCCAAGAGTCCGTCGTCTTCGCCCAGAAGACACGGGCCGCCAAGCGGGATCAGGAACATCATGAATGTTAACCTCTATCGCCGCGCACGAGCCTAGTGCAGAGCGTGGCTTTCTACCCCTTCAGGACCCTCTGATACGCCTTACGCAGGCATTCGACATATGGGAAGACGTTGCTTTCCATCTTCCAAAACTACTGGCATCAGATCATTTGCGCCGGACAATCGAGGACCTTCCGCGGTTTCCTCTTGAAT
>DASQVJ010000446.1:0-11162 GCA_035640835.1 Bryobacteraceae bacterium | reverse complement strand
GGTTATAAGCAGGGCGACAAGGAATACGAATCGCTGGTAAAGGCGACCGTCGACGCTGTCAACAAGGCCGGCAAGAAGCTGGGCGGGCCGCTGGCGTGGAAGTCCAGCCGTCAAGGATACGCGTTCTTCCAGGGACCGAGTGAGACGACGTTGCTGCGCTCCGGTGTGAAGCTTGCGCTTGGAGACTCGCCGATGAGTGAATCAAAGCGCGGTGTGGCGGCGCTAGAAGGGTCGGAACCGAAATAGGAAAGACTCCCGTACGAAGAGCAAGTGCTGACGCGAGAAGAGTATGAAGCTCTCTCCCAAGCAACGCCGAGCTAAGAAGGGCTCGAGCTTATCGAGGGGGCGTTGAGAACCAAGAAGGGCAAGACACGCCCGCCTGTGATTGCTTCGAATCTCTTGCATGAATGGCTTGCTGGGGTTTTCGCTCGGAATCTCGTGAATTCGGGATCTCCGATCGATGTCTCGGACCAAGACAACAAAACAAGTGAACCGGAACCAGATTTGATCGTGCTGCGGCGCGATCAGTCTGAGTTCCTGCATGCGAATCCAGGTCCTGCGGACCTGCTCCTTGTTATCGAAATCGCGGACATGACACTGGGGTTCGATCTTACGACGAAGGCACGTCTGTACGCGCGGGCAGGAATCGCCGATTATTGGGTACTTGATGTGTCGTGCCGGCGCATGCTCGTGCATCGAGAGTCTAATAGAATGAATTACTGTTCGGTGGTCTCTTATGACGAGAACGAGTGTGTGGCGCCGTTGGCCTCGCCCCGCTCGGAGCTCAGAATAAGAGAAGTTCTACCGAGCAGCTAACGTTTACGTCTCCAACGAAATCTGTTCTGGGGTCATCAATAAGCTCGATGACCCACACGTCGTGACTACCTGAAAACGCGACCGTCACGCCAACTGGACCGGGAGCAAGGCCGACCTTCGTGGCAGCCTTTCCGCCTTTGTATCAAATCAACATCACGCTTCCCGCACTGCCACAAGGATTGAACCTTCCGGCTTGCGACGGGCAACCGTGAAGTCGAACCTGACTGTGTTGCTATCGGGACTTAGCTCGATGGATACGGTCCGGTTTTGCGTCACGCCCTAAGTTTTACCTGTTGCACCAGGTGAGGGCGCGTGCTCTCTCGCCCTCCACTCATTTATGATGGATGAACTTCATAAGTGAGGCACCAGTTGAAACCTTCAAGCCTAGTATCGAGACGTCAGTTCACGACGGCCTTGATTGCTGTACCCGCCTTGGTGAGGGCCCAACAAAGTGGCCTTAAGGCGCGGGTGAAGATTGACACCGAACGGACGATCGGAGCTATCGATCCGAACATCTACGGGAATTTCGTCGAGCATTTAGGACGCTGCATTGACGGCGGCGTCTTCGATGAGAAATCGAAGTTGTCGGATGAGAGCGGGTATCGCAAAGACGTTTTGAAGGCGGCTCGCGATTTGAACGTAACTCTGCTGCGCTGGCCCGGGGGCAATTTCGTTTCGAACTACAACTGGCGGGATGGTATCGGACCTCGCGACCAGCGTCCGCCACGGCTCGAGATGGCGTGGGGAACGGTGGAGTCGAATCGCTTCGGCACCCACGAGTTCTTGCGATATGTGGAGATGCTCAAAGCGGAGCCGTACGTTGCGGTAAACCTCGGAACGGGAAGCTGGACGGACGCACAGCAGTGGGTCGAGTACACGAACTCATCCCAGGACACCGCGATGACCCGGTTGCGGAAGCAGAACGGACGCGCAGAGCCGTGGAAGGTCACCTACTGGGGACTTGGCAACGAGATGGATGGTCCATGGCAGATGGGGCATCGGAGCGCCGATGATTACGGCAAGTTCGCGCTTGAAGCCGCCAAGCTGATGAAGTGGACGGATCCGAACATCAAGCTGATTGCTGCGGGTTCATCACACTTCGCGCAAGGCATCGACTGGATCGGCTGGAACCGAACCATTCTCGAGCACCTCAAAGGACACATCGATTATCTGGCCGTTCACCGGTATGTCGGCAATCCTGAGAACAACTACGAGGAGTTTCTCGCAAGCTCGATTGATCTACAGGAGCGGACGAAGACAACGGAGGGCGTCATCAACGCAGCGCTTTCGGGACAGCCTCGGAACCGGAAGATCTATATCGCGTGGGACGAGTACAACGTCTGGTATCGCGCGAGAGGGCCGCAGCAGCGAGGCCGCCGTATCCTGGAGGAGCGATACAACCTCGAAGATGCCCTGGTGATCGCAACCTTCCTCAACACGTTCGTCAACAATGCTCATATCGTAAAAATGGCGAACATGGCCCAGTTAGTGAACGTGATCGCGCCGATCTTCACGAACGAAGAAGGCCTGTTTCTGCAAGCCATCTATCATCCGCTTTCGATGTTCGCGAACAATAGCAAGGGCATCGCTCTCGAATTGCATCTGGATAGTCCACGTTATGAGAGCAAACGCTTCGACGCAGTGCCTTACCTGGATGCATCGGCTGCGTTCGATAACGGATCCCTCGTTCTCAATGTGGTGAACCGGCACCGAACACAACCTGTCGAGGTTCAATTTGAGGCACAGGACAAACAGTTCACGGGACCTGTTGAGGTGACCGAGGTGAACGGCCCGGACATCAAGGCCGAAAACGACTTCGGTATCCAGAAGGTCAAGCCCGAAAAGAAATCGGCGAGCGCGCAAGGCAAGGTGTTGCAATACAAGCTTGCCCCGCACTCCTACACGATGTTGAAAGCCAAGCTCGCTTGAGGCTCTCTAAGGATTCGAGCCTGAGGCCGTGGGAGCAACAGGCTCTGAGTAGGTGACCCGATAGATGGTGCCGGAGTGATCGTCGGAGATCAGCAGGTTGCCTGACGAATCTACTGCCGTCGCGACAGGGCGACCCCAAACGTCACCGCTCACTTCATCCAACCAGCCGCTGACCAGGTCCTGCTGCGGGCCTGGCTGTTGGGTCTCGGTGTTCCAGGGGAAGTAGACCACCTTGTAGCCTGTCGCCGGAACACGATTCCAAGAGCCGTGGAGCGCCACGACGGCGCCGTTTGCAAATGCGGGGACAAAGTTCGTATGTTGCAGGAACGTCAATCCAAGGGGCGCTGAGTGTGCCGGGATCCCTTTGCTGATGCGGTCGAACTTTTCGACTGGATACATGGCGCCGAGCGGATTGTTCTCCGCGTCAGCGGCGAAAGGCATGTTTTCCCAGCCGGCGTCCGTGTCCGCATTAGGGTGCGCAAATGGCCAGCCATAGTCACCGCCGTCCCGGACCGCAGTGAACGCTTCGGGTGGGTGATTGTTCACATACTCCTGGAACACCTGTCGAAACAATCCTGATCCATCCTCAAAGGGGTAGGCGAGGTTGTCCCGGTTGTTCACCACGGCCCAGAGTTGGTCGCTGCCTGGTAGAAAGCGGACGCCCTCTGCATTGCGAAGTCCGGCAGCGAACAAACGTCCGTTGGATCCGTCTGCCTCATACCGATGAATGGCGGCGCGCATGGGTGTGGCATTCCGCTCTTCTGGATTTGCGTTTGTGGCGGAAGCAATCGCGACGTAGAGACGGTGCTCACTATCGATCGCGAAATTCTTGAGCTCGTGCGCGTACGCGCCGCGCAGTTCGCCGCTGCTACCCGACGGGAGATCGCGAACAACCACCTCGGCATCATGCGCGGCTCGGTCGCCGGGATTCCAGCGGAATCGAACGATTGCATCGCCTCGGCCGACGTAAAGGTATGTCTGCTCGTCGATGGTGTGAAACACGAGATCGTGAGGCAGGTACAAGCCCCGGGCGTATACGGAGGCGTTCGAGCTCGGATCGGCAGCAGGGTCTACGAAGATGATCCTGCCTGTAGAGGGCTGCGACACGAGCAGACCACGATCCGGTGTCACTGCTAGAAAGCGAGCACCAGGAATTCGAGCGACTACGGAAATGCTGAAGCCGGGAGGAAGACACAAGGTACGAGGGATATCGAACGGCGTAGTGGCAAGGCTCTCGGGTACCTGGACGGGCACGCCGCAGACCACGGGAGGCAGCAGGTCCGCTTGCACCATGGAACAGAGGATCGTAATGATGGCGAGGGTAGAAATAGTACGCACCATGCGCGCAGTATAGCTCGCGTGCGAGAAGATCCTCAGACCACGGGAGATTGCTGTTCTCAGCAAGCGGTCGGGAGTTGATAGGGTTCAGGGCTATCTCGGCCGCAGCACCGCTTGAGGCCGGGCACACTTCTCTCGCACGTATTCGCAAAGCATGCCCGGCCAAGGTCTGCCGCGGCTCTCGCCAGGCCCGGCAGTGATCTATTCGGATATCAAAGATCTGTGAGGAGAACACGTTTACCAGGGCTCCTCGACTACTAGAAAGCCGTCGATTTTCGAGCCAACGACATTGTGGGTGGCACGTGGGTGCGGTGCGGCCCTTTTATGGATTAGGCAGCAGCTGCGGCGAGTGGCTTCGTTCGTGCATTCAGCTCGTCGATGCAGCGGTCAAGCAATGACGTGCGGTACTCGGGGGTCGTCCGAAGCAACGTGCGTTGGAGCGTGCTGGCCTCGGCTTCGGGGAATGGGTTCGTTCGTTTCATTTCCTGAAGCTGTTCGATCATCTGGGCGAGTTCTTCATTGGAGAGTTCAGGGACAAGCTCATCGACGGGGACTAGCTCGTCGGGTTTGATTGGTTCCGATAGAGGTGCGGCCGGTTTGGGTTCGTTTGCTGCACGCGCTGCTTCCTGCTGTTTGCGCAGGCGTTGTTGGGCCATCATGACCTCGACCGGCGGGGGCGGACCGAAGCGGTCGAAAGGGGCGATGGTGCGTTCAAACGTGCGCTCCTCTTCCTGCGGCGAGTTGAGTTGCTTACGCATGCGCCAGGCGGCGCGGTCGAACTGGAGTTCATAGCGGTGCAGCGTGTCGAGGACATCGTTGCCGCGCGCTTCCATGCCTTGGAGGATGCGTTCGTCGGGCGTGGGTTCGTTTGCGTAACCGAGCATCGTGACATCCATGTAGAGGGTTTGGAGGCGCTGAACGCGGCGGAGGCGCCATTGTGCTCCGACGAGTTGCTCGACGAGGAATTGGGCATCGACGTCGGCGGCGGCGCAGTAGCGGTCCTGGTAGTAGGCGAGCATGTCATCAAAGGCGTCGGCGTCCTCGTGAGCGAGGACGAAGTTGCCGGAGCGGAGTCCGTGGCTGACGGCGTTCTGAGAGCTGCGGGCTTTGCCTTTGGTAGTGCGAGGGCCAGTGGACTTTTGGGCATTGGCCCGGTTAGCGGCGGCGCGTTTCTGTTGAGCAAGCATGTTTCGATTTCTCCTGCGGGGAGAGTAGCAGGTGGGGTCGCGAAAACGGATCGACGGGGTTTGGCGGAATGGGGTTAAGTGGTTGTGGTTTGTTGGGCGTAGCGAAATTTTCAAACTTTGTGAAACTTCGGTTTGCCGACTACAACCCGAAACGAAATAGTATGAGCGATATGGACTCCGAGTTGTCTCAAATTGTACGAGCAGCGGTCCGAAGTTGTTCACGGAGCCACGCGTGCGCAGGTTCGTCAGTGAGTCGCGGATGCCATGCCATAAAGTACGGAAACGCTTTAATCTCGCGGGGCGGTTCCACAACTCGTACACCAGTCATCCCAGCGGTGATCTGTGCTAACCGGCGTGGCACAGTGAGGATCAAATCAGTTTGAGCGATCGCAAAGATTGCCGGCACAAAGAATGGAAGACTAAGCGGGGCACGCCGCTTCGCGCCAAGCTGTGCCAGAGGGCGATCCACCAAAGTTTGTCGCCCGTCCAACGTTTCTACGAGCACATGAGGGGACGCTAGATACTGTTCTAAAGTAAAACGGCGCTTGGGAACGCGCTGAGCGGAGCCTACGAGACAAACAAAATCCACGTGGAAGAGCACTTCCGTCTGCAAGGCAGGGGGCGGTTCTTCTGCGCTCAGAGCGGTGTCGAGTCTTCCTGCTGCGACGTCCTCATAGGCTTGAGTACGCCACATGGACACGTCCAGCCTTACGTGGGGCGCTACCCTCCTGACACCCGCCACGAGCGATGGCATCAGAATCATAGATGCGTGGTCGGTCAATGCCACGCGAAATCGTTCCCGGCTTCTGCCTGGATCGAATTCTTCTCCTCGCACCATGGCCTCAAGCCGGGGCATGAGGTACTCCAATTCCCGCAGCACCCGTTCTCCCCGAACCGTGCGCTGATACCCGCGTCCGCTGCGAACGAGGAGAGGATCTCCGAACATCTCGCGTACCCGGTCGAGCGTCCGGCTAATGGCAGGTTGACTCAGAAAACTGCGCTTGGCAGCTCGGGTCACATGCCGTTCCTCGAGCAAGGCGTGGAGTGGATGCAGAAGATTCAGATCCAGGTTCCGTAGATGCATGTCACCCATGATTACTATTCAAGTACTCTATGCAGCGAATGGTTCGTCCCGCTATCTAATGAAGTGTGCGAACGGACTTTTTACACGTTGAGGAGAACATTATGGCTAAGACAGCAATCGTCACAGGAGCTTCTGGCGGACTCGGGAGCGCGGTAGCAAAGAAGCTGGCAAATGACGGGTTTTCGATTGTGGTGCACTATTCCGGGAACTCGGGTCCCGCTGAAAAGCTGGCGGCGGAGATCAAGGGCACGGGCGCCCAGGTCATTTCCGTTCAAGCGGACGTGACGAACCCTCAAGACGTCGAGAATCTCTTTAGACAGACCGTCGCGGCGTTTGGCGGCATCGATGTAGTCGTTCATTGTGCGGGGATCATGCCTCTGTTTCCCATCGCCGGAGGCGACATTGCAACTTTTGACAAGGTGATCGCGATCAACTTGCGCGGGACCTTTCTGGTGCTGGGGCAGGCAGCGCAGCACGTTGTGTCGGGCGGCCGGATTATAGCCTTTTCAACGAGCGTCATCGCGAAGTCCATCCCGACCTACGGCGCTTACATTGCTTCTAAAGCAGGCGTAGAAGCTCTGGTGCACGTCCTCGCGAATGAACTGCGTGGGCGCAATATAAGCGTGAACGCCGTAGCGCCCGGTCCGGTACCGACAGAGCTGTTTCTAAAGGGCAAGACTGAGGCACAGATTAATGAGTTCAAAAAAATGCCTCCACTGGAGCGGCTGGGCCGACCTGAGGACATCGCTGGCGTTGTGTCATTTTTGGCTGGTCCTGATGGCGAATGGGTAAATAGCCAAGTCGTTCGTGCCAACGGGGGCTTCGCGTAAGGCGTGGCAGAAACGTAAAAGTCAGCTCGAAAGGGGAAGATCGTTGTGAACATTATTGCTATCACCGGAGCATCGAGCGGATTTGGCGCTCTTTCGGCGCGTGCTCTAGCCAAAGCAGGACCTATCGTGTACGCCGGCATGCGCGACACTAACGGGCGCAATGCCGTACACGTGGAGGAGGCGAAACTATTCGCCACGGATGAAAACGTTGACCTGCGCACGATCGAACTTGACGTTGCATCGCAGGAGTCAGCCGACGCGGCGATCCGGAGAATCGTCGATGAAAACAAAAGACTGGATGTGGTGATCCACAATGCCGGACATATGGCATTTGGTCCGGCAGGAGCCTTCACACCGGATCAAATGGCGGAGCTGTATGACATCAATGTGCTCGGCACGCAACGAGTAAACCGCGCAGCTTTGCCTCAGTTTCGCAAGCAACGGAATGGTCTGCTGGTGTGGGTATCAAGCAGCAGCTCTTCCGGAGGAACACCGCCCTATTTGGCGCGATACTTCCCTGCGAAGGTGGGCATGGATGCCCTGGCCGTGGTCTGCGCGCAGGAGTTGACACGCTGGGGCATTGAGACGTCCATCATTGGTCCCGGCGCATTCACTGCGGGCACGAATCACTTTGTGCATGCCGACTCGCGTGCCGATACGGAGGGCGCCGTCGAATACGAAGCGGTCCCTATAAGAACTTCGCCGAAGATGTGATGCGGGGTTTCGCATCGATCGTGCCTCACGATGCGGATGCACACACTTAATGGCACCTTGCGTCATCATAGGCGAGCGTGCCGGCGAGATCCTTCGGACCAGACACAAGCTATGAAAATGCCCCCTAAGGAATTCGGATTGGAGGGTGTGCAGCGCGACGCTCCGGCCGGATCGCTGTCCCTTCCGATGGTTCGCGGTGAGGAAATTGCTGATCTCGCCTCGCTCTGGAAGGGGGTGGGCTTTCGGGCATGAACCTCGCACACCCTCCCGAATCCGGGAGTGCTATCAGACTTGCAAGAAGGTTGCTGAGAAATTATCGGCGTGGCCTGTGCATGGTGAAACTCTTCTGATTGTGCGGAGTATTCGTTCTCCTGCTACTCCTGTGGCCGAATCGGCCTCTCAAATCTCGGGAAGAGAGTACCGGGTGTGTCCTTAGCCGCAAGTAGCTCCGCGCTCCGGTCCCATGACCAACGGTTTACCTTACGTCGGCCCGCGCTCTTGATCGATCGCAGGACATCTAATGCACATGTTCTTGAAGCTAAGAGAATCCTGGGCGGCGATTCGATGGAAGATGCTGATCATCTTTGCCTTCTTCAGCATTGTCTCGGTCGTTCTCGTGGCATGCCTCTCTGTTGCAGTCCTGAACGTGGTGATCAGACGCGAGAACGCCTATCTGATTGAGGAACGAATCAAGGTTATCGTTGAAAGTCGCAAACAACTTACAGAGGCTCTCCTGCAAAGAGTTCACGGCTGCAATGAGCCATCAAATAGGCCGGTATTAGCCACATTCACTGATTATCTCGATGCCACGTGGCCGGGCAGTCAAAGCGCGATTTCAGTTCTGCCACTGGGGGTGGTCAATGGAGACGGACCACCGTGGCTCCAGACGCAGTCGTTCGCCGGCATCGTAGAGGACCAGGGCGAGCTCGAAATCCGGTTCGTCCGTACGGTCCAACGCGCAGCTTGTTCTATGAGGATTCTGGTCAGAATTCCCATCAATGAATCATTCCTGGATCAGCTGGCGCGCGTTGCCGGTCTGGAGATTGTCACGAGCAAGCCTGTCATGCTACGTCCGTACCGACGGGATCAAGGGATGGGCGGCGAAATAGAAGCCAACTTCATTCCGGGATCGCGGCGTCCGGTGCCCGTGGTAGTCGTCACCCGGAATTGGGCAACCGGATCTCTCGAGAGCTGGGTCGTCTGTCAAATCCGCCCGAGCTATTCACGAACTCTCGAAGACCTGAGCCGCATGGGGTTGCGGACCGCATCGTGGGTATCACCATTCATGGCCATTTCCTTTGCGCTGGCTCTCGCGTATGCATGCGGTTTGTTTCTTTCTCTTCGTCTGAGTCAGCGCATCGTGGCTGTGATCGACGGATTGACTCATGCCGCAGCCCGCGTCGGAACAGGCGATTTCTCGGCCAGGGTTCCGGTCGTCGAACGGGACCAACTGGGCGTGCTGGTTGAGTCTTTCAATGAGATGACCCAGCGTCTTGAGGATGTACGTGAACAGGAAAAGCAACGCGCCGCTCTTGAGCGCGACATACAGTTAGCTCAAGAGGCGCAGCAGTATCTTTATCCTCGCGCTGCCCCCACTCTGCCTGCGGTGAACATCTGGGGCGTCAGTACACCGGCCCGCATTGTGAGTGGTGACCTTTATGATTTCTTTCCGTTCGGCAACGACGAGCTCAGCCTGTTGTGTGCCGACGTGAGTGGAAAGGGCATGTCGGCAGCTTTAGCGATGGCTCATCTCCAGGCGATTGCACATAGGAGGATGCTGACTACGGATGAACGCGGGGCCCGAATATCACCCGCAGTGCTTGTCGAAACTCTCAATCGGGACCTTCATGGCCGTTTCGGAGGCAACCGATACGCCACGATGTTTTACGGAGAGTATCATTCCCGCAGCAAGCTGTTGCGATATGTGAACGCCGGACATTGCCGGCCCATCTTCATTTCCGAAACGAGAGAAACGACCATTCTCTCCGATGGCGATTTACCGATTGGTTTGTTCCCCGAAATAGCGTGCCGGGAGTTTCAGATGACACTGTCGAGCGGATGCGCGATCGTTGTTTACAGCGATGGACTGATCGATGCTGTGAACTCGCAGGGACAGGAATTCAGTGAAGAAAGGCTGCTTAGCCATTGCAGGTCTTTGCCCGAAGCCGCGACTGCGGAGGCGATCTGCACGCTGCTCTCCCGGAGTGTTGTCGAGTGGTCAGCCGGCGTGGAGCGTTTCGACGATGCAACTATTCTCGTCCTAGCGGCAGACTGAAGAGTTCCAAGGGTCGCATCCCCGCAAGCAGCAGCGCTGAGCCACGAGACGAAATGGTTGGCACAGTGATCCCAGAGAGAATCGCTGAGACCAACGATGAAACAGCCCCCGCTACACCTCGTACGGCTTGCGATAGACCGGGCGTGTGATCATTTTGGTCGCCTCGGAGTCGCCCGTGAACTTCGGTGTCGGACCGGGCTCGATCTTGAGCGCGCGACCCACCCGGTAGCTGATGTTCGCCAAGTGGCAGAGATCCGCGCTGGGTACCGCGTTGGAGATCGGATCACGAAGATCCTGCTCCCGGCGTGATTTCACGCACGCCAGGAAATTCTGCATGTGGAGGCCGGTGGAATCGCGAGAGGCACCCTCGGCCCGCTCTTCCATGATCAGTTCACTCGAATCTCCCTTGTACGCCTGGAAGCCCTGGTCGCTCATTGCGGCCCAGCCTTCGCTGCCATAGAAGAGGTTGCCGACACCGACGTTGACCGGATTGCTCGCTGGTCCCACTTGCGTGGGCGCCGGAGCGGATGGAGGCGCGGCTGCCGGAGTCGGACCTTCGGTGGACCGCTGTCCGCCGCGGCCAGCGGCCATCGGTCCGGCCGTCACCACACGCGCCTGGCGAACGCCTTCGCCGTTGGTCATCTTGCCCCGCACCTCGATCACGAGTTGCGCATCACCGTAGCTGAAGCCGGCCGTGAGCGTGTTGGGTGTCTCGGTGTCATCATCGATGCCAAACTTGCCGCCGAAGGCCATCGCCGTCTTCGGCCACGACGGATCGCCCAGCGCCCAGCGCGCTACACCCGTTTCGTGCACGCCCTGATTCCCGATGTCGCCGTTGCCGGTGTCCCAGAACCAGTGCCAGTAATACGCGAAACGCTTCTGGTTGAAGGGCCGCATCGGCGCCGGGCCGAGGAACAGATCCCAATTCAGGCCGGCAGGCGTGGGGGTATCCGGCGTGTGGCCGATGGATGGACGCAGCTTGTAGCAGA
>DASQVJ010000445.1:0-5004 GCA_035640835.1 Bryobacteraceae bacterium | reverse complement strand
GTTCCCCGGCGCGCCGTACAGATGGTGCACCCGATAATCGAGCGACACCACCGACGCCTGCGGGCAGTGCTCTTCGATGACCCTACTCATTGCACCGGAGCCCGCGCCCACATCAAGCAATGAGAATGGCTCGTTGCATCCAACGAAATCCAGCATCCGGCGCGTGACTCGATTTCCTCCCAGAAATCGATTAATGCGGACTACATCGCGCATGGAGCGAATGGCCCTCTCGGCAGGAGCATCATCCAGCACCTCTCGCTCGATCACGCGACTCTCGAAGTCCTTCGGCAAAAGCATCCGCTCACCAGCCCGCCAGACGTCGTTTGCTAGGATCGAAGCTTCTCATGGAGTTTGTATCCGGTGGAATCGGTTGGATCGAAGTCATCTGCGGTCCAATGTTTTCAGGCAAGAGCGAAGAACTGATTCGAAGGCTGCGGCGAGCTATGATTGCGAGGCGCCGCGTGGAAGTCTTCAAACCTGTCATTGACAACCGGTACTCGTCCGATGAGATCGTATCGCACGCCGACCAGAGGCTTCCATCGCAGGTTATCGACAGCCCCGATCAAATCCTGAAAAATCTCGACTGGAAGACACAAGTGGTCGGTATCGATGAAGCAAATTTCCTTGGGTCTGGATTGGTGTCCGTGGCGAATCAACTGGCCGACGTCGGCAAACAAGTCATCATCGCCGGACTCGACACCGACTACCTCGGACGACCGTTCCAGCCGATCCCCGATCTGCTTGCCCAGGCCGAATCCATCACGAAGACACTCGCCATCTGTATGCGATGTGGAAATCCGGCAAAGCACACGCAACGCCTGGTGGAATCCGAAGACTTGATCGTGGTGGGAGAGAAGGGTACCTACGAGGCCAGGTGTCGACGTTGTTTTGAGCCGGGCGTACCCAAGCAGGAAGTGCTCGAGTTCGCCAAGCCCATCCGCAAAACGAGCTGAGGGCGGCCCTTCGAGACCGCCCTCGCGTAGATGAACTCAGACCTTCGCCGGAACGACGAACGGTTCCCGGTACTTGCGGGTCATCAGCTTGGTCGCCTCGGAGTCGCCGATGATCTCGAGCTTTGCCGGATCGAAGTGGATAGTCCTGCCCACTCGGTACGAGATGTTGGCCAGATGCATCAGCGTAGCACTGATGGCGCCTTCTTCGATTTCGTTATTCAGATCTTCACGCTTGCCGCTCCGGAGCGCTGCAATGAAGTTCGCCCAGTTGCTGCCACTCTCGGTGCGTGACGGCCCGGGCTCATTATCCTTTCCGAGCCAGCTCTGGTATTTGTTGTAGCCGTCGATTGCCAGGAACCCTTTCGATCCATAGAACAGGTTGCCGACCGTGTTCCCGCCAGGCGTCTTGCCGCCTTCGCCGATTCCCGCTTCGTGGTTCGAATACCAGTGCCGAACCTCGAACACCATAATGCGCTTCTTACCGTTGTCGTTGAACTCGTAAGTGGCCGTGATGGTGTTGGGCGTTTCCTGGTCATCGTCGAACATGAAGTGTCCGCCGATCGCACTCACCTTCGTCGGATACTTCACGCCGAGGCCCCAGCGAGCAATGTCGACTTCGTGGATTCCCTGGTTGCCGATATCCCCATTGCCGTAATCCCAGAACCAATGCCAGTTGTAGTGGAACCGGTTCTTGGTGAACTCGCGCTTCGGAGCAGGTCCCAGCCACAGGTCGTAATCGACACCGGCAGGCACGGGCTCGACGGGTTTGCGACCGATGGTGTCACGGAACTTGAAGCAGAGACCCCGAGCCATGTACACATCGCCGATCAGGCCTTCGCGCATCTTCTGGACCGCTTCAATCGGACCCGCGTGCGACCGTGCATTCACGCCATGCTGCACAAGCTGCTTGTTGTACTTGCGCGCCGCTGCGACGATCTGCTTCGACTCGAAGATGTTGTGCGAGCACGGCTTCTCGATGTACACGTGCTTGCCGGCTTGCAATGACCAGATAGTTTGCAGTGTGTGGCTGTGATTCGGAGTGGCAATCGATATGGCGTCGATTTCTTTGTTCTCGAGAAGCTTGCGAAGGTCGCTGTACGTCTCTGGCTTCTTCTTGCCGGCTTTGTCGAGATCCGCCAGGCGCTCACGGAGAACGTTCTCATCGATGTCGCACAACGCGGCGATCTCGACGTTCTGCATGCCTGAATATGCCTTGATGTGTGATTTACCCTGTCCGCGCACGCCGACGCAGGCAACTCGAATGGTGTCGTTCGGACTTGCGAGGCTCCGGGGAGCAAACACGCTGCTCGCCGCGACAGCGGAACCCATCACAAAATGTCTTCTATCCATAGAACAATTCTCCGAGGAAGCAGCAAAATCTGATGCCAATTACTATATCTGGAGTCAGAGCGCAAATGAGAATAAGCCTTGCGGGCCGACACTCCGCTGCCTCCCCGCAGGCGGCTAGTCGAAGTTCACCGGCTTCGGAACCAGTCGATCCGCCGTCACATGGATCGGATTGATATCGACCGGAATCGCCTTCAGTTTCTGGAGCGCCGTTTGCAGCACAGGACGCGATGTTGCCAAGTCAGTCAGGAGCTTTTTGGCGCCTGCGTAATCCCCGGTCGCCTCAATCGTCAATAACTCTTGTGCAAGCGACCGCACGCCCGCCTTCACCTTCGCGAGATCCACGTGGAAGGTGCCATCCGGCGCCGCGACGAATGCGCCACGATCCATCAGGTAGTTGAACTGCACCGCCATTCCCTTCCCGTGCGCCTCGTTCAAACCGAATCGCAAGGTGCGGAAAGACGACGCAAGGAACGTGGTGTACAGCTTCGCCTCGTCGACCGGAAGCTTCTTCTGGTCCGCGAGGTACTGCAGCATGTACAGCCCGCAAACATCGGCTTTGGCTTCTTCGATCGCGCTGTAAAGTTCTTTCAGCTCGCCTCGCGCCGTTGTCTGACGTCCGTTCACCACAATCTTCTGTGGCCCGATGCCATGCGTCATTTCATGAGCCAGAATATGTGTGAAGAATGACTCGAAGCTCAGCTGCTTCTGCGCCTCAGGACTAAGCACCTGCTTGGAGATCGGCACCAGAGTGGCCTTGAACTTCGCTTCCTGCACATTCTTGAGCATCACGCGCTTGGTGCCCTTTTCCGTGGTCACCTTCTCGTCGTTAGGAAGGTTGAATGCCGCGGTCCGGACTCCGTGCGCCGCATCACCTGAGGAGATCACTTCGTTAACAACCCGGATCGGGGCCAACGCGCCGATCTTTGGATTCTTGTACTTGTCGTCGAAGGGCAGGTTGTTTTCGATCTCCTGCATCACGCCCGAGAACATCTTCAACTTGTTCGTCTCCGCCTCGTCGCGCAATGTGACGTAGGCCTCGAACGACGCTTTATAGCCGAACAGTTCATCGTTGTAGGTCTCATACGGCCCGATCGTGATATCGATCGGCGCATCCAGGTCCATCCAGGCGACGTCGCTGTCGTAGTAGTTATTCGATAGGAATGCGTCCGCGCGCAGTCGAAGGAACCGCTTTAACGATTGGTTGCTCGTGCTCTCGGCCGCTTCCTTGAGCAGCTTACCGAGCTCCAGCAAGCGCGGCCCGTACTCCTCGCTGTACGGCACGACCCTCAATTTGCCATCCACGCGTTTGATGACCGTGAAGAATCCCTCCGCCTCCGCTCGCTGTTTGGGACCCAGCGTCTTCACCCACGACTCGAACTCTTCTTTCGTCATGTCCGGTGGATAGAAGTTGGCGCCTTTAGGCTTGTGCTCAGGAACACCGGGAAGAAACGCACGATGCTCGTCGAGTGCCGACCAGGGACCCTTGTTCAGCCAGAAATAGGACAGTCGAGCCTTGCCCAGCTCCGTCTTGTCTTGTTTCAATTTCTCGAAGAGTGCTCGATTGCCGGACCAATACTGATCGAGAAAAAGATCGTCCACAAGGTGCGCCGCTGTAATCAGCTTCTTCAGCGCAGCCACATCTCCCTGCGAAAGCTTCGACGTATCCACTTCCAGCCGCTCCGGCGCAAAGCGGGCAGCCATCGCGCGAAGTTGGGCGAGATCGGGCACGTTGGTGGTGGGAGGAGCGGCAAAGAGACTCATAACGATCACAAGTGTCAGCGGCAAGCGCATCGTTTTCAGCTTGCCACATTCGATAAACTTCGAATAAAGCATGCGATTTCTCTCCCTTCTGCTGGTCGGAATATCGGTGTGGGCCGCGGAACCAAGCGCCCGCCTCGACAACTTTCTCGAACGTGCGTTTGCCAAAAATGAATTTACCCCCAAAACTCCCGCGCCACCGCACTGGTCTGAGGACGGCAAATACACATCCGTTGAGAATGACGAAGTTGTACAAATAGACGCTCGGTCAGGCAGCACGAATACGCTCCTCAGCCGTGCCGATCTCACTCCGGCAGGCTCCAAAGATCCCCTCAAGATCACCAGCCACGAGTGGTCCAAAGGCCGCAGGAAACTTCTCATCTATACGAACGCGAAGAAGGTTTGGCGTCAAAACACCCGCGGTGACTACTGGCTTTTCGATGTCTCTTCCAGGAAGCTTCGAAAGCTCGGTGGCGACGCGGCGCCATCCACGTTGATGTTCGCCAAGTTCTCGCCCGACGAGTCAAAGGTTGCCTACGTCCGAGCCAACGATCTCTACTGCGAAGACCTCTCGTCCGGCAAGATCACGCGACTCACGCACGACGGATCGCCTGTGAGCATCAACGGCACGTCCGACTGGGTCTACGAGGAAGAGCTCAACCTTCGTGATGGATTTCGCTGGAGCCCCGACAGCAAACACATCGCTTTCTGGCATTTCGATGCAACGGGGGTCGGCGACTTCGTGCTGGTCAATCAAACCGATTCGCTTTATCCCGCAGCAACACATATCCCCTACCCGAAGGTCGGGACCAGCAATTCGGCCGTGAAAGTCGGTGTCATCTCCGCGGCCGGTGGCGACCCGGTCTGGCTCGACGTACCCGGCGATCCCAGACAGCATTACATCGCCCTTGTCGAATGGGCTGACAAGCCGCAGGAAGTCGTG
>DASQVJ010000444.1:0-12982 GCA_035640835.1 Bryobacteraceae bacterium | reverse complement strand
AATTTGCCCGACGGCCGATGACGTCCGCGCTTGCAACCCTTATCGGGAACTGAAATTCCCGCAGGAAGTTTACGAAAAGATCCAGAGCCTGTACCGCGGCGAACAGTAAGTGCGGGGAGGCTAATTGATGTCCAGATCCGCCCAAACAGCCGCGTGATCCGACGCCGCTGTCAATGGACCGTCGACTTCGTCGAAGTGTGGAAACGTGTTCGGCGCCCAAACGCCGCGTCTTTCAACGTCCACGTCATGAACTTTGTCCCATAGCTTCGGGGAAAGCAGAAGATAGTCGATTTTGTTGCGAGGGGTGCCTGTTCCGAACGTGCCAGGTCGTACCCCCGGCTTACTCGTGTAGGTTGGGTGCGACATCGCATCGCGCAAGTCCGTATTTTGAACGAGGGGCGCGAGCGGGGCGCTGGTCGGTGTGTCGTTTAAATCGCCGGCAACGATGACCAGGTCATGCGTCTCGAGCCGCTTGGTGTAGAGGCGAGCCACTTCTTCGGCCTGTGCAAGTCGGCGGGCGTTGTTTGCTGCGGCGTTGCCGAATCCCTTGCTCTTGAAGTGATTCACCATGATCCAGAGCCTGTCGCCATTGTCGAGCGCGACCTCATACTCGGCGCAATCGCGGCTGAAGATGCGACTGGCTGGCAGACCGGCGTCCACGTGACTGCAGATGTTCACGATCGGGAAGCGGCTGAAAAGTCCTACATCGATTCCGCGCTCATCGTTCCCGTCGATGAGCATGTAGCGGTCGTAGGCGACCTGCCCGTCGAGTGGCCCTAAGATATCCTCACTGAACCGCTTCAGCGCAGTCCGATCCTCCACTTCCATCAAAGCCACAACGTCCGCATTCAAGGCTTGCAGCACGAGCCCGGTATTTCGGACCGCGGCGCTTTTGACCTCGGTACGCTTCATTTCGATGAAGCCGTCCCAGTCGTCGCGCCCGCTTGCGATGATCTCCGGCGTATTCGAGCCGCGGGGTATCTTGAAGAGCTTGCCGCGAATCTCGCGCAACGAGAAGAACTTCTCCTTGCGGGAATCGCGCAGGTGGAGCTTGTACTTGACCAGAAACTCGGCGATGAACTCCTTGTCGGCGTCTGAGTAGACCGCCTTGGCCAAAGTACGGTTCATTTTGTTCCAGTCGTTCAGAATCGGTTCGGACTCTTGCCAAGTGTCCTGATATAGCGCTTCAGCCCGCCGGAACAGGTTCTCGACATTGTAAGTGGCGACTCGGATCATTTGCTTCCTCCAGCCTTGCTGCCCTTCGACAATCTATAGCGCGAAAGCGCGACATTTTGCGTCACGGTGTCGATTGGATCTCAATGGAAGATATACAGGGATCCTCAGCACGGTATAGATTGGATCTCAAGAAAATATAGGGATTGGATCTCAGCTATACTGTGGTTGACATGCAACTCACTTTCAACAAGCGGACGGCGTCTTCGCCTGCTGAGGCGATTTCGGCACCACAGCGACTCGCTGAGTTGCAAGTAGGGCACGAGGCTGTGATTGACCGGCTCGATTTGCCCGAAGATGTAGCGCGTCGGCTGATGGAGCTCGGGTTCCTGCCGGGCACCACGGTACGGGTCTCGCGCAGCGCACCTGGCGGCGATCCGAAAGTGTTCCAGGTGGATGGCGCCGAAGTCGCCCTGCGGGTTGAAACCGCGGCACAACTTTTCTTGCGGCGGTAAGCAGGGATGGACGACTGCCACGGCAGTGCAGCCGGCACGACGCTCGAGTCGAAGGCGCACATTGTTGCCCTGATTGGTCCTCCTAATTCTGGAAAAACCACCCTCTTTAACCGCCTCACGGGCCTTCGCCAGAAGGTGGCTAACTTCCCAGGCGTCACTGTCGAACAGAAAACTGGACGCGCCAAGGTTTCCTCCAATCGTGAAGTCCTGCTGGTGGATCTGCCAGGAGTCTACAGCCTTCGTCCCTGCTCTGAAGATGAACGCGTCACGCACGACGTCCTCTTCGGCAAGATGCCCGGAACGCCGAAGCCGGACGCGATCCTGCTCATTCTCGATTCCACCAATCTGGCGCGACATCTCACGCTCGCCGTCCCGATCCTAAGCCTTGATATTCCGACGCTCGTCATCCTGAACATGGTCGATGACCTCGAGCGCCGGGGCGGCAAGGTCGACTCAGCTGCATTGGCCGCACAACTAGGCGCGCCGGTCGCGATGATCAGCGCAGCCAAAGGTGAGGGTGTCGATCAGGTTGCGCGATTCATAGAGGGTACTGCCGCCTCAGGCCAGAAGCCTCGCGCGAGACGGCTGGAACTTCCGGTATTGCAGGACGTTCCAAAGTGCCGGGCCTGGGCCAGCCAAATCGGGCGAGGCGCTTCCTACCAGTCGCCTGTCCCTTCCAAATGGTCGCAGCGACTCGACGCCTTGTTTCTCCACCCGTTCTGGGGACCTCTTGTTTTTGCGCTGGTCGTGATTGGCGTTTTTCAAACCATCTTCAGCGGTGCAGCGCCGCTGATGGACGGCGTGGACGCGCTGATCGCCAGCTCCGGGAAGGCGATCGGTGCGATGCTGCCGGATGGCCTCTGGAAATCGCTGCTGATCGATGGAATTTGGAGCGGCGTCGGATCGGTCGTCATTTTCTTACCCCAGATTCTGCTGCTGTTTCTCTTTCTCGGCATCCTCGAGGACTCGGGTTACCTGGCGCGAGCGGCTTTGATCGCGGATCGTTCAATGACTCGCGTCGGACTTCAAGGCAAGTCGTTCATCCCTCTGCTATCGGCATACGCCTGCGCTGTTCCTGCGATCATGTCGACGCGCACCATCGAGAACAAGCGCGATCGGATCGCAACGATCCTCATTGCGCCGTTCATGACGTGCTCGGCTCGCCTGCCGGTTTACACACTGCTCATCGCCGCCTTCATTCCCGAAAGGCAGCTACTGGGGCCGTTCCTTGGCACGCGGGCCGCCGCGATGATCAGCCTTTACGCGCTCGGATTCTTCGCAGCGTTTGCGACCGCGAAGCTGCTAAAGTCTTCCGTTCTCAAGAGTGATCGCAGCCCGTTTGTGCTGGAGATGCCGCCATATCGCTGGCCGACTGTGCGCTCGCTCGCCCTCCGGCTGTACGATCGCGCCAGGGTATTCCTCCGACGGGCGGGCACGGTGATTCTCACGGTGGCCGTTGTGCTTTGGGTTCTCGCGAATCTGCCACTTCAGGACGGCAAGCCGCCGGCACTCGAGAACAGCATCATAGGACAGGTGGGCCATGTCATCGAGCCAGTGATCCGGCCGCTCGGCTTCAACTGGAAGATCGGCATCGGCCTGATAACGTCGCTGGCAGCCCGGGAAGTGATCGTCGGCACCCTTGGCACAATCTACGGCATCGAAGAGGGTGGAGAAACAACGGGTCTGCAGGAGGCACTCCGGCGTGATCTGACGTTCGGCGGAGCAGTGGCACTTCTCGTTTTTTTCGCTTTTGCGATGCAGTGCATGTCGACGGTCGCAGTGGTCCGAAGAGAAACGGGGGGATGGCGCTGGCCGATCGCTCAGTTCGCGTACATGACAAGTCTGGCTTATGCTTGCGGTCTGGCTTCGAATGCCTTGGTTTCTCAATCCGAACTGGCAAAGGGCATCATGCTGCAAACGCTGGCACTTCTTCGTTGAGTGCTAGCATTGGATTTTCCGGACATGCGAAACGTTGTGATCGTAGGCTCGGGCTGCGCTGGAAATACTGCGGCCATTTACTCCGCACGAGCCAATTTAAAACCCCTGGTGCTTGGTGGTCACGAGCCGGGTGGACAGCTTTCCATCACCTCCATGGTCGAAAACTACCCAGGGTTCCCGGAAGGCGTGAACGGGCCGGACCTGGTAGAGAACATGAAAAAGCAAGCCGAACACTTCGGCGCCGAGTATGTGCATGGCTCTGTTCTGGAGGTCGACTTTAGCCAGCGCCCTTTCCGGCTGAACGTAGAAGGGGACTGGGTAACTGCTCGTACCGTGATCGTGGCCTCCGGCGCTTCGGCTCGATGGCTAGGTCTGCCTTCGGAACAGAAGTTGATCGGCCATGGCGTGAGTTCCTGCGCTACCTGCGATGGCTTTTTCTATCGCGATAAGAAGATCATGGTGATCGGTGGCGGCGACACGGCTTTTGAAGAAGCGCTCTTTCTGACGCGATTCGGCTCCGAAGTCACGCTAGTTCATCGGCGCGATGTGTTCCGCGCTTCGAAGATCATGATCGAGCGCGCCAAAGCTCATCCCAAGCTGAAGATCGTCGTGAACACCGTGGTCGATGACGTTTACGACCCGCACATCAACACTGTCACAGGTGTGCGCCTTCGCAACGTCGTCACCGACGAGGTCTGGGACAAGGAAGTCGACGGCTTCTTCGTCGCAATCGGTCACATTCCAAACACAAAGCCGTTCCGCGGCTGGCTCGACCTGGACGAGGAGGGTTATATCATTTCTCACGGTGGGGCTCGCACAAATATTCCCGGGGTCTTTCACGCGGGCGACGTTCAGGATCGGATCTATCGTCAGGCAGTCACGGCGTCGGGTGCCGGATGCATGGCTGCAATTGAAGCCGAGCGATTCCTCGAAAACGAAGGCCACTAAGACAGCCCTTTTCCTCGTTATCACTTCCGTAACCGCCGTTGCCCAGAGCCGCAACGGCGAGTTGCGTTTGTCTGTTGTTGACTCGAGCGGCGCCGGCATGAGCGCCACGGGTCACCTGACCGGTTCGACCCTCCCACTACGCCTCTCGTTCCAGACCTCCGCTGAAGGTCTTTGGACGGGCAAGCCGCTTCCTTTCGGCAAGTATCAAATCGAGGCGTCGCGCAAGGGCTTTCAGACCGCGATGGCCGAGCTCGAAGTTCGCTCGGAATTGCCCCAGGAGCTCAAGCTGACCCTGAGGCTGGCACCGACGGGCACCGTCGTTCAGATCGATTCGCCGGCGGCTGAGATCGACACGGTGCGTACAGGTTCGTCGTTCGTGGTAGCGACCGAGCTGATTGAAAATCGTCCGCAGAATATACCCGGCCGCGACCTGCTCGATCTTGTGCAGCGGCAACCGGGATGGCTGCTCGAAGCCAATGGGGTTCTTCATCCACGGGGCGCCGAGTACGACACGCAAATCGTGATCGATGGCATGCCTCTTCTCGATAACCGCTCACCGGTCTACGCACCGCCCATCGAGGTGGAGGGCGTGCAATCGGTGCAGACACTCACGAGCGGGTATCCGGCCGAGTACGGACGGAAGGTCGGCGGTATTGTCGAAGTGACGACGGCGCGTCCGTCGGCTCCCGGCTTCCGAGGTTTTGCCTCCATCCAGCGCGGGAGCTTCGATTCCACCAGCGGGTCTCTGGGCGCCAGCTATCTGCGAGGAACCACCTACGTTTCCGCGCGAGGATTCGGCGCCGGCACCGATCGCTTCCTCGACCCCACAACCATCGAGAACCTCTCGAACCACGGGACACTTGGCGGCGCGGCGGTGACCGCCGAACATGATCTCACCCAGAGCCAAAGAATCCGCGTGAGCTTGCAACGACGCCAATCGCGATTTCTGGTGCCTAACGAGCTTTTGCAGCAAGAAGCAGGACAACGACAGGATCGGAGCAACACCGAGACGCTCGGCCAGGTGCACTATTCCTATGTTCTGTCCCCCCGCCTGCTGGCCAACTTTCGCGGTATGTTTCGCGACTTGAGCGCCGGCCTGTGGTCGAATCCCCTGGCGTTCCCGATCGCCGCGGAGCAGCAGCGGCAACTCCGCGACAGCTATCTGCAGGCAAACCTCTCAGGTCAGTGGCACGCCCATCAATTCAAGGTCGGAGTGGAAGGCAATCTTGCCAGCGTCGCAGAACGTTTTTCCTACTTGATCCCGCAGTCCGCTCGAGGTCGCTTTGACGATGACACGCCTGCTTCCTTCTTCTTCCGCGATCGCAGACAGAACCGGGAGGTTGGAGTCTACGCCCAGGATCAATTCCAGTATGGGCCGTGGACCTTCAGCCTGGGCGCTCGCTTCGACCGCTATCGATTGGTGGTGACGGAGAGCGCCGTGAGCCCGCGGCTTGGGGTCGCGTGGCACAAAGCTGAGTGGGGTTTTGCGATCCGGGCCAGTTACGATCGGCTCTTCAACACTCCAGCCGTAGAGAACCTGCTGCTCTCGAGTTCAGATGCCGTTCGCACGATCGATCGGGAGTCGCTATTTCTGCCCGTTCGGCCGGCGCGGGGTCATCAGTGGGAAGTCGGATTCAGCAAGACCTTGGGCTCGCGCATTCGTTGGAGCGGCGCCTGGTTCGATCGGCGTTGGCGCAACTTTGCCGATGACGACCTCTTGATGAACACCGGCGTGAGCTTTCCGGTGGCGTTTGATCGGGCGCGGATCCGCGGCTTCGACAGCAAACTCGAGATTCCTCATTGGGGTCGAGTGTCGGGATATCTGAGCTATTCCTATCTGATCGGCAAGGCGCAGTTTCCGGTTGCCGGCGGGCTCTTTCTCGAAGAAGAATCCGCCGATCTGCTCGAATCCCGGGTCTCGTTTCCCATCACGCAAGACCAGCGTCATACCGCGACCGCCCGCGTGCGAGTGGATCTGACGTCGCGGCTTTGGGCCGCTTTGGGCGGGACCTACGGCAGCGGTCTACCGGTCGAGTTCGAGGAAAAAGTCGACCGCGAGGAACTGGAGGAACAATACGGTCCTCGTGTGCTGGAACGCGTCAATTTCGATCGTGGGCGCGTCCGGCCTTCGTTCTCTCTCGACAGCTCGGTTGGTGTCGAGCTACATCAGAGTGAGCCCGTCACCGCCCGCCTGCAGTTTGACGTCAGGAACTGGACCGATCGGCTGAACGTGATCAACTTTGCCGGCTTGTTCTCCGGCACAGCGATTGCTCCGCCCCGCATGTTCTCGCTGAGATTGATTTGTAATTTCTGACCCGGGCCATACGTAAACTATGGGTATGCATCGTTTACTGGCTGCTAGCGTTGCCGCAGCTCTGTCCACCGCTATGTTTGCGCAAGGTCCCTTCGGGAGTGGAGAAGTGAAGCGCGAGGGTGGCAGTGGCCAGCGTGGTCCTGGCGCTCGACAGGCTGCGCCGTCTGTGCCCTCAACGACCACTACGACGGACATCATGAACCAGCCTCCTGTGGTCGAGACTGCGACCCCAGGTGCGCCTCACGAGATTGATGTGGCCCTCCGGGAGCGAGCAATGAAGTTCTATCAGGCTCACGTGGACGGCAAATTTCGACAGGCCGATGCATATGTTGCGGAGGAGTCGAAGGATTATTTCTTCGGGATGCCGAAGACGCAGTATCTGAAGGTCTGGGGACACAAGATCAAATACTCGGACAACTTTCAGAAAGCCGACGTGATCACGACCGTCGACATGGAGTTGAGCATGCCGCGTATCGGGACGATGAAAGTGCGGCCACAGATCCCGTCGACATGGAAGATCGAGGATGGCAAGTGGGTTTGGTACAAGAACCCGGAACAGGGCATCGCTACCCCGATGGGCGTGGGCAAAGCCTCACCCGATGGCAGAAGCGGCGGCGCCTTGAACTCGCCCATGATCGGCGTCTCCGACGTGCTCGGTGGAGTCAAGGCTGACAAGGAGCAGGTGAAGCTTCTCAGCTATAAGGAGTCGCAGGACGTCCTGAAGATCACGAACACGTTGCCCGGCGAAGTCCGGATCTCCGTGGAAGGCATTTCGGCGCCGGGACTCGAGATCAAGGTGGACAAGACGCGACTGGTGAACAAGGAATCCGCTGAAATCGTCTTCCGCTATTCGCCACCGAATCCCTCACCGAAGCCGACGCTCAACGGATTTGTGCGCGTCGACCCACTGAATCTGCGGCTTCCATTGCAGGCGATCTTTGATATTCCTGAGGACGTGAAGGCGAAGCTTCCAAAAATTCAGTAACCAGCTAGGCGCGTACCGCGACGGGAATGCCGGCGCGATGCAGGACGTTCTCGACCTCGTAGGCGTTCAGCCGCGAAGCATCGTACTCCACGGTGATGCCGGTCATGCCGGGGTTCAGAATGATGCGTTCGATGCCATAGACCCCATGCGCCCGGGCGATGTTCGCCAGCAGAGCGTCGTCCAGGGGTCGAAGCAGCTCATAGTGCACTTGCACTTTGGTCATAGCGTCAACTTAGCACGTCAGCCCTATTTCTTCGTTTTGAAATCTTCATAGATCCTGGCGATGCCGGCAGATTCGGTGTCGCCGGGGTGGGCCACCACACGATAGCGGAAATGCATCGTCTTTCCGGGCTCGAGCGTTATGGAACCATCGCGCTTTTTGTCGTTGAAGAAGTCGTGTTCGCCGAAGATGTTCGCTGCGCAAAGACCATACGCGCGGCAGTGCCAGTAGGTCGGGTGCTTGGGATTCGATGGATGATCCATGAGTGCGATGCCCACTTTCTTTCCCTTGATCTCGCCGACATAGTCGACCCAAGGTGAGGGCTTGCCCCAAACTTCCTTCTCGCCCGTGGCACCGGAGGCGTTCACCATTTTTCCGCCGCCCTCTTCTGCGATTTCGGTAGCGACGCGCACGGCGAAAGTGCCTTCCTTGGTGTCGCCGAACTTGACCTTCTGGATCGCCTTCAGCGTCACATCGAAGTCCATCACGCGGTTCTGAGGATCGGTGTAAAAGGTGACCTTTCGAGTCTCCTCGAGCAGCGGCTCTCCTTTCGGATCCTTCCAGATGTACTCGGCATCGAGGGTGCCCTGCTTTTTGCCACCTTGAACTCGTACCGGCTTTGCGAGTGCGATTATGCCTTTATTGGGCCGGGGATCCTTATATTCGTTCATCCAGAAGTCGAGGCCATTGACGTCGCCATGGGTGAACCAGAGGCCGCGATGGTGAGGATGGTCGGTCTTTTCACCTTTCACTTGCTCCATGGGATAGCTTCGGGTGAGGTTCGTGCCGTCCGGAAGCCGAAGCGGATGAAAGTAAGGCTTGTTCTGGTTGATTCCTTGGTAGTAGAGCACGGTGAACGTCTGCCCATTTACGTCCACTTCGACCGTGCCACTCTGCACGTTGAAGGCAACCTGGGCGGTTAGAGGAGCCACGACGAGGAAGGCCAAGACTTGGAAGCGCATAACCATTGCGAGTTAATCACATTTCGTCCATACGATTCAATCGCTTCGCCAGGCCAGATCTGGTTCTACCCGACTATTGCTATGATGTTAGTGCGGCAACGCAAATCTCTAAGGAGGCGAGAAGGTGGGACCTTTAGGTGTACCGGAAACAATCGTCATCTTCATTCTTGCTCTCCTGCTGTTCGGCCCCCGAAAGCTCCCGGAACTTGGGAAGACGATCGGTAAGGCGATGTCCGAGTTCCGTCGGGCATCCAGCGAGTTGAAGGACACCTTTGATCGCGAGATGCAGAGCATTGAGCGTGAAACGGGTGATCTGAAGCAAGAAACCAAGAAGTATACCGACGAAATCTACAACTACAACTACGATTACGATTCGCATTATGATTCAGGTGCCTATGGGCATGAATCAACGGCGAGTACCAATGGAACTCCCTCTGAAGTAGGCGCATCCGTACCACAGGGCGCTGAATCACCCACGACGGCAGTCGCCGGCGTACCTGAGACCGTTCCAGCGCAAGCTCCTGGAACACCAGCGTCGCCCGAGCCCGCTGTCACGTCCAAGCAGGAAGTGAATTCGAATCCTGCAGGACAGGAAGTAAAGTCGTAGTACTCAAGTCTTTAAAAACGCAAGATCGCGAAAGGCCACATGCTGCCGGAAGATGAAAAGCCGGGTACACAAGCACCCGTGCACCAGGACACACCTATCGCGCACGACTCGGCTGCCGAAGGGGACGGACCGCCTGCTCCGCCCTCCTCGAATGGCAATCCAGAACATGTGCATACGACCGGAAATGAACCTCTTCCGGCCCCTTATCAGTCGCCGTCCGAAGATCCCTACGGCGCCTACGATGACCCTTACGCCTACCATTACGGAGACGTTCCGGCTCATGCACCGTCGACTCCGGCCGCCAGTACCACCAGTCTGACGACGACTCCTCCCCCGCCAACCACACCTCCGCCTGCCGGCGTCGAACCTCCGGAGGGCGAGGAGGATGAGGAAGATGACGGGATGCTCCGCATGTCGTTCCTCGAGCACCTCGAGGAGCTTCGCTCGCGGCTCATCAAGGCGATCGCGGGGCTGGCAGTTGCCTTCGTGGTCTCGCTGACCTTTACCGATAGCCTCTGGGATGTGATTCGCCAACCTGCGAAGGCGGCTCTTGAAAGCCTGGGTGTGAATCCGCCGAACCTCGTCATGCTGTCGCCCATGGATGGCTTCAGCATTATCTGGATGAAGCTCCCGCTGCTTTGCTCGATCTTCATCGCTTCGCCCTGGATCCTCTATCAGATCTGGGCGTTCGTCGCGCCGGGCTTATATCGAAAAGAGCGCCGGTACGCCGTGCCCTTCGTACTTTGTTCCGCGGGTCTTTTCTTACTCGGTGGAGCGTTCGCCTACTTTGTCGCCTTCCGGTTCGGCCTCACCTTCCTGCTGGGAATTGGATTTGGGAAAGGCGTCACGCCTTACATATCGGTTGTCGAGTACTTTGATCTATTTATCAACGTGATGCTCGGAGTCGGCCTGGTATTCGAGCTGCCGGTGGTGATTTTCTTCCTGACACTGCTGCGGATCGCGACTCCGTCGTTCCTGCTACGCAACTCGCGCTACGCGATTCTGGGTATCGTGGTGCTGGCAGCGATCGTCACGCCAACCCCGGACGTATATAACCTGACCATCTTTGCCGTTCCGATGGTGTTCCTGTACTTCATCGGAGTGTTTGCGAGTTATCTACTCACTTTGAATCGCGAACAAAAGCGGTTCCCCTGGCTTAAGTTTCTTGTCTTCGCTAGCATCCCTGTATTACTTGCGGGCGCATGGATAGTACTGGCGGTTTTCAAATTCGGATACAAATTAGTACCGAATTGGCCTTTCCTAGTACGATAAGCTCATGTGTTTACGGCCACTTACGCTTATGCTGTGAGTGGTCGTAAATGGACTTGGAATATATCCTTAAAGAGCTTCGCGAACGGCGCGATCAAATTAAACTGGCGATTCAAAGCTTGGAGGGCCTCGGGGGTGTGTCCACCAAGGCTCCCCGAGAAGTACATTCGCCCCCCAAGAAGAGCAATCGCGGTCGTAAATCTATGTCACCAGAGGAGCGCGCTGCCGTCTCCGAACGGATGCGAGCTTACTGGGCGAGCCGTCGCCAGGATTCTTGACTGACTATTTCCGGAAGAACCACAACCAGAAGTACTGTCCCCCGGCTCCATGGCGATGGCGTGGGTCAAACCCACACTCCTGAGCCATTTGCACAGCCTGCGCGTCCGAGAAGCTTACACCGAGCCAAGTGTCGTCCGGGGTCGTCTGCAAAGTCGCATCCCCCTGTACTTGAAACTTGAATAGTGCGCCTGGCCTGAGCAGACGGTGGACTTCGCGGACATAGGAATATATCACTTCTCTGCTGGGGATATGCTGAAAGACGATCGTGGAAAACGCGAAATCGTAGGGGCCGGGCGGTAAAATCGTCAGGTCTTTTCCACTATTTTGGTAAACAAAAGCGTTGGGGCGATCCTTCAGCGCAGCCTTCGCCCTTTCCACCATTTCACCGCTGACGTCCACGCCGTGAACTTCACCGAAAACGCCTGCTAGGGCTCGGGTTACGCGGCCCGCGCCGCACCCGATCTCGAGGACTCGCATGTCCCGCGGCATCCGCCCGCCGCAGATATTCACCATGTCCGTGAGGATCTCCTCAGTGACCGTCTTTTCGCCTGACCGGAAGAACTCCTCGTCCGTCCACTCGGCCTTCTCCGTGTTCACGTAGTAGCGGGCGTTGTCACGAGCGCGGGCATCCCAATCCTGCCGCATCTTTCTCAGTTGTTCTTCGAGTGAAAGCGCGTTCATCAGCTTTTGCAACTCTATTGTGACACGCTGACCGCATCACGCCACTCAGCATGTTAAGCTGAGAAATACCGACCTCGTGGGCGGCTAGCTCAGCTGGGAGAGCGCTGCGTTCGCAATGCAGAGGTCGGGGGTTCGATCCCCCCGCCGTCCACCAATCAATTCCTAAGAGCCGCGTTTTCAAGGCAATTGTCGCAGTTTCCGCAGTGTGCGTCGGCTTCCTCGCCGAAGTACTCGAGGAGATAGGCGCGCCGGCACGAGCCCAGCTCGGCGTAGGTCCGGATCTTCTCGACGCGTTCCTTGTCGTATTCACGGCGCCTATCCTGCTCGGCAACGGCCTCTCTGGCTGCTTCCTCCAAATCGCCTGCCTCTGGCCTCAATTGAACCTCGCCGCCTCGTTCCATCTCGAGGACCCCGTGCTCCGACAAGCGATTGAGAGCTTTGGCCACTTTCCGTTCCGACAGACCTGTTTTCTGCTTCAGCTCATTCAGACTCGCCTGTCCACCTTCACGCTCGATCGTCTCGATCACCTGCCGGACCTCGTTCAGTGCCAAACGCCCGCCGGATTTGAAGAACTTCTGGACTCCCAAATCCTCTGGCCGGTAGAACAGAATGGCTTTTGCGGGCTCGCCGTCTCGCCCTGCGCGCCCGATTTCCTGGTAATAAGAGTCCACCGAATCGCTGATATCGAGGTGGAAAACGCAACGGACATTGGGCTTGTCCACGCCCATACCGAAGGCGTTCGTGGCAACAATCACATCCGCTTGGTCGCCCATGAATTGGTTTTGGATTGCTTCGCGTTCCTTCGCGGGCATTCCACCGTGGTAATGCAGCGCGCGGATATCGAGGTCGCTCAAAGCGGCCGCCAAGTCCTCGCAATTCTTACGAGTCGCGGTATAGATGATCGCGGGTTTCGCCTCCGAGGCGATGGTCTCCAGAATCGCCGCCCTTTTGCGTTCCTCCGTGTCGAACCAGCGGACGCCGAGATAAATGTTGGGCCGGTCGAACCCGCGCACGATCACCTTCGGATCGTTCATCCCGAGCCTGCGGACGATTTCCTCTCGCACCGGGTCTGCCGCGGTCGCCGTCATGGC
>DASQVJ010000443.1:0-2822 GCA_035640835.1 Bryobacteraceae bacterium | reverse complement strand
GTGACCTTGCCGGAGAGGCTGGCGAAAGCCTGGGCGGATAGCGACCAGATCTCGATCTTTGGAGAGCAGGGAGCAGGGAATACGGAGCCTCTGCAAATCCTCGTAGAAAAAGACTTTGCGTGCGCGCATACGGCGGATCCGGTGGAGAACGAGGATACGTATCCGAACCCCCGATTCGCGGTTTGACCCGGCCTGACTGGCCACTTCCCGCGCTTTCGAGTAGGCTGAATCTTCCTATTGCCTTCCCATACAAAGGCTGCGATACTCATGTGGGATACCAATATGAGTCCAAAGGCCGAAGTCTGGCAGGGCACGCTCTCGCTCATGGTGCTCAAGACACTGAATGCGATGGGTCCGCAGCATGGGTATGGCATCGCGCGACGGATCGAGCAAACGAGCGATAACGTGCTGTCCATCAACCACGGGACGCTTTACCCGGTGCTGCTGAAGCTCGAACAGGAAGGCGCGATCGCGTCGGAGTGGGGCGTGTCGGAGAACAATCGCCGCGCCAAGTTCTACAGGATCACCAAATCCGGCGAGAAGCAGCTTGCAACGGAACTGGACCAGTGGTCGCAGGCGGCCGGAATCGTTGCGCGGTTCATCGCGCTGAAGGAAGCCAAGGGATGACGGACGTGGTACGCCGAGCATTGCTTCGGAACTGGAATCGTTTGAGCGGCAGTCTCTTCGGACGGCGTCGGGAAGATGATCTCGACGAGGAACTCGAGGCCCACATCCGGCTACTTGCGGATGACAATGAGCGGCGCGGCCTTCCTCCGGACGAGGCGATTCGTCAGGCAAGACTCCAGTTCGGCAGCATGGAAGCAACGAAGGAGAGCTACCGGGATCAGCGCGGACTCCCGTTCCTCGACACCACGTTTCAGGATCTGCGGTATGCGTTGCGCTCGATCTGGAAGAGTCCGGGCTTCGCGACCGTCGCGATCCTTTCGCTCGCGATCGGCATTGGCGCCAACACTGCGATCTTCTCGTTAGTGAACATGGTGCTGCTGCAACCGCTCGCCTTCAAGGAGCCGCAGCGCGTCTTCGCCCTCCGCGAAACGCTTCCGAAATTCAGCGGCCCGAAATCCGTGCCGGTGAATCCGGTACACGTGCGGGAATGGGGGCGTCAGTGCCCGTCTCTCGAGCAGGTCGCATTGATGCAGGGCGATCGTATGGACCTGGTTTCGGGAAGCGAGCCCGTATCGATCCCTGGGATCAACGTCAGCCACAATGTGTTCGCGCTTTTCGGCGTGGAGCCCATCATGGGCCGGACGTTCCTGCCTGAAGAGGAGCAGGAAGGCAGCAACCAGGTCGTGATGCTCTCGGAATCGCTCTGGCGCTCTCGCTTCGATGCGGACGCGTCGGTGATTGGAAAGGCGATCATGCTCGACGGCCAGAAGCATGAGGTAGTCGGCATTGTGCCTGCATGGTTCCGGCTGCCGTACGCGGTGGGTCTGGAGGCGGTCAACACGACGACGCGGTTCGAGATTTTCCGCCCCCTCGTCCTCAGCAAAGAGGAACTGACGAGGGTTATGGGTAACTTCAACTACGGCGCTGTGGCCCGGCTGAAACCAGGCGCGACTGCTGAGCAGGCGCTTGCAGAGATCAACGTCGTGGAGGCACGCTTTCCGGCGCTCGCCGGGCGCAAGGAGGATCTCAAGGCAAGGTTGATTCCTGTGCACGAGCTTGTCACTGGCCGCGCACGGCTCGGCTTGTGGATGCTGGCTGCGGCAGTCGGTGCGGTGCTGCTCATCCTGTGCGTCAACCTGGCCAATCTCCTGCTGTCGCGAATCGCGTCGCGCAAACGCGAAGCGGCGATTCGTACTGCGCTCGGAGCCAGTCGCGGCCGGCAGTTCCGCCAGATCCTCACCGAAAGCCTGCTGCTGGCGGTTCCGGGTGGCGCACTGGGCGTCGTGTTTGCAGGCTGGAGTCTGCAAGTCCTCGTTTCCACCACGACACTCGAGATTCCCCGGCTCGATGAAGTCCGGCTGGACTCCGGGGTACTTGTGTTCGCTTTCGGTCTGACGATCCTGACGGCGCTGTTGTTCGGAGCGCTGCCGGCATGGCGGTTCACGCAGAACGATCCTCAGGAAGCATTGCGTGCCGGAAGCCACACGACCACGGAAGGACGCCGTGGCGTGCGCATCCGCGAAGGTCTGATCGGTCTCGAAGTCGGGCTGAGTGCGGCGCTGCTGATCGTGGCGGGCCTCCTCGGCAGCAGCCTCATGCGGCTCCTCGAGGTCGACAAAGGTTTCGACGCCAGCCACGTTCTCACGGTCGATGTCGGACTGGGCGGCAACCTCTATGCGGATGAGGCCAACCGGGCAAAGTTCTTGCAGCGGGTTCTTACAAGGATCGATGCCATTCCTGGTGTCCAGGCCTCCGGAGTTGTGACCGAGCTGCCCACGCGCGGCGAAACGTTCAATGATCCGATTTACCTCGAAGACGAGGCGGGTCGCCGAGCCGAGCGACACCCGGTCAACAATCGATACGCCAGTCCCGGCTACTTCCGCGCCATGAATATTGCTCTGCGTCACGGCCGATACTTCGAGGAAAGCGATCGGGGGCAGAGTGTGGCGGTGCTATCGGAGAGGGCGGCAAAGCTTCTGTGGCCCGGCGAATTGAATCCGGTGGGGCGGCGCTTTATAGGTGAAGACGATCAGCCCAAGACTCTGGTCGGAATCGTTGCCGATGTGCGCGCGGTGCTCCACAATGAGCCTCCACCGACTGCGTACTATCCGTGGTGGCAGCGAGTGCCCGCTTTCATGGCCGTTGTGGTTCGAACGACGGCTGACCCGCGCACGGCCGCAGGCGCCCTCCGCTCT
>DASQVJ010000442.1:0-4628 GCA_035640835.1 Bryobacteraceae bacterium | reverse complement strand
GCCCCGTGGCGCTTATGGCAGAGGTACCAATCTTTATCGTCCAAGCTACCAATACCGACCTCGTTCCCCTGATCGCACGGCCGGTCTTCGGCAATACAAGCGGCGTCTCGGGATTTATCACTCCCGGAGTCGTGGTCCGATTTCTTCGGGAATCGCGGTTGTCTCCCTATGCCTTTGTGGGCGCCGGATACGCACGAGTTCTGGAGGCGCAACTCGAAAGCATCTCGCCTCTTCGCGGAAGCTTCGAAGACGAGGGCACCTGGGCGATCAACTACGGCGTTGGAGCGGATTTCCGATTGATCCGCTTCCTGTCGATCCGTGGCGAACTGCGAAACTTCTACACAGGAGAAACCGGCGGGGCGATCCCGTTGCCCGAAGAGACTCGTCAAAGGAATACGCTGCTGATCACTGGTGGAATCGCGTTCCACTTCTAACGGCGTTTGGAACTCGATCACCGAGGTCCGATATGACCTCGAATCTCGACTTGACCGCGCGTCGCCAGAACTTTTTACTTCCCAGTAGTATCCCGGGCTTGACTTGAGTGCTCTCAGCTCTTATGCTTCTGTCAGTGACTGACAGGAGAGCCTTTGAGTAAACCGAACGACCTGGTGCAAGGGACCCTGGACATGTTGATCCTCAAAGTGATTGCTCTCGAGCCAATGCACGGATGGGCGATCGCGCAGCGGATCAAGCAGATGTCCGGCGAAGTCTTGCAAGTCGGCCAGAGCGCGCTGTATCCGTCGCTCCATAAGTTGGAGCAAAACGGATGGATCGCCTCCGAGTGGGCCACTAGCGAGAACAACCGTCGAGCGAAATACTACAGCCTGACCAAGGCCGGCCAGAAAGCGCTCGAGCAGGAGACTGCCCAATGGGAAAGACTCTCCGGAGCAATCTCGCAAATCATACGAGCAACATAAGAGGCGTTCATGCGTCTGATCCAGCAGCTTCGATTAGGCCTTCGCTCACTGTTACGGCGTCACGCCGTGGAGCAAGAGTTGGACGAGGAGATTCGCTACCACATCGAGCGGCAGATCGAAGAAGACATTGCCCGAGGCATGCCACGAGAGGAAGCGATCCAGTCCGCGAGACGATCGCTCCTCGGTGTCGAGGCGCGCAAAGACGAATGCCGCGATACGCGAAAGACGCAATTCATTGAGAATTTGGTGCGCGACCTTGGTTTCGCTCTGCGGCAAATGGAGCGTAGTCCAGCGTTTGCGATCACTGCCGTTTCGACTCTCGCGCTTGGGGTATGTGCGGCGACCGTGATTTTCAGTTACGTCGATGCGGCACTTATCAAGCCGCTTCCTTATCCGAATCCGTCTCGCCTGGTGTTTGTTACCGAAGCCGCCGCGATGTTCCCGCGGGCAAACTTGTCCTATCTCGATTACCTCGACTGGAAGCGGATGAACCAGGTGTTCGAATCGCTCGACCTCTATCACGGCGCAGGCTTTTTGGTGAACACTCCAGATGGCGTTCAGCTTGCCAGAGGCGCCCGCGTAAGCGCCGGATTCCTCCAAACGCTTGGGATCAAGCCGATGCTCGGTCGTGACTTCGCTATCGGTGAGGACCTTCCTGGTGCGCCTCGGAACGTGCTCCTGAGTTACGGTGCATGGAAGAAACGCTTTGGGGGTTCAAAAGACATTCTCGGCCGTAGAGTCTCGTTGAGCGGGATAACTCACACGGTCATCGGTGTCTTACCAGAAACCTTCCAGTTTGCACCTGTAGGACGACCTGAGTTCGTGACGCCAATCAATAGCGGGGGAAGGTGCGAGCAGAGGCGGAGCTGCCACAACCTCTGGGGCGTTGCCCGTCTGAAAGACGGCGTTTCAGTTGATGCCGCGCTGGCGAACATGACCTCGATTGCAAAGCAGCTCGCGCAGCAGTATCCGTCTTCCAATCGAGGTCAGGGCGCAAGTGTGCTGCCGCTGTCGGAAATCATCGTCGGCGAAATCCGCCCAATTCTGTTGCTGTTGCTTGCAGGGGCTCTTCTGCTTTTGTTCATTGCCTTCGTGAACGTCGCAAGCCTCTTGTTAGTTCGCGCGGAGACGAGGAGGCGTGAGGTCGCCATTCGGGGCGCACTGGGAGCATCTGTGAGTCGCATGTTCAGCCAGTTCGCTGCCGAGAGTTCGCTGCTGGTGGCTGCCGGCACCGCGTTGGGACTCTTAGGCGCGAATTGGCTGATCCCAGCTCTGCTGAAGCTCATTCCCGAGAACATGCTGAATGACCTGCCTTTCCTGATCGACTTGGGTCTGAGCGTCCGCACGCTGCTGTTTGCAGTGAGTGTGGCTATGGCGGGCGTAGCCTTATTCTCGGTGACACCAGCCGCGCACCTTTCTCTGTCGAAGATGAGAGATGGCTTAACCGAGGGGAGCAGGGGTTCCGCTGGTATGACCTGGCACAGGCTGGGCGCTAAGCTTGTGGTCCTCGAGTTCGCTACGGCGATGATTCTGCTCGCGGGGGCTGGAATTCTCGCGAAGAGTCTCTATCATCTCCTGCATGTGGAGCTGGGTTTCCAGGCCGACCGCCTCGGCACTCTGGACGTGATTGCTCATGGACCGACCTTCCAAAAAGCGGAGTCTCAACTAGCACTCGCGCGAGAAGTTGTGGAGCGTCTCGAACGAATACCAGGGGTCGAGTCGGCTGCGCTCACGAACCTGCTGCCGGTGACTTACAACGGAAACACACAATGGATTCGCTTCGTCGGTCGTCCATACAGCGGAGAGCACATCGAAGTCAACGCACGCACTTCGACTCCGGGCTACTTCAGAACGATCGGTGCCACATTGCTTCGTGGACGTCATTTCCGCGATGACGAGGATTCCTCCAAGCCGCTGGTTGTTATGGTCAACGAGAAGCTCGCGAAGCAATACTTCCCAGGACAGGACCCAATCGGCAAACAGATTGGCGACCCTGCGCTCACGCCGACGTCGATCAGGCAAATTATTGGGGTCGTGAAAGATATCCGGGACGGCGCACTCGACTCGGAAATTTTTCCGACCGTTTACTTCCCCTACTATCAAGATTCGGATAATAGCTTCTCTGTCGTAGTGCGAACGGCGCAAGATCCTGGTCCACTACTTCCCACGCTCAGCGCTGAAGTCAAGAAGATTCATTCGGAACTGGCGACCATGGACGAAGCGACGATGCCCGATCGCATTGATCGTTCCCCAACGGCGTACATCCACAGATCCGCAACCTGGCTGGTCGGAGCTTTCGCGGCCGCGGCCTTGCTTCTGGGTGTGATCGGACTTTACGGCGTTGTTGCTTATTCGGTAAGCAGACGAACGCGTGAGATCGGTGTCCGCATGGCCCTGGGGGCTCAGCCCAGTTCGGTGAAGAGACTCATCTTCCAAGAAGCCGTCAAGCTGGTCCTGATCGCAGCGACGTTGGGGTTCGCCGGTTCCGTAGCGACCGCGGCTTTGATGCGAAGGTTCTTCTTCCGAGTAAACTCCTGGGACGTCCAGACACTCGCTATCGTGGCCACAGCGCTGACATGCGCAGCATTGATCGCGAGCTACCTTCCGGCTGCTCGTGCTGCGTCTGTGAACCCTGTGGAAGCCCTGCGGGTCGAGTGATCTTCTACCCGCGAGGTGACAGAGTTCGTCTCCAGGCGTGATATTTTGGCGGCCGGAAGACGCATGAAAACCACGATTCCCACCCTGCTCGCGTTCCTTTCGGCCACGCTAGCGCAGACCCCGTCGACAAACCAGCGAGCCCCTCAGGTAGAGGCACCAAATTCGGACAACTTTTATCAGTTCTCGCCGGACTCGCTGCCTCAGGAAGGAGTTCCTAAGGGCACCATCAAGGGTCCCTTCACGTTACCGAGCGAAGCCTACCCGGGGACACAGCATACCTATTGGGTCTATGTGCCTGCTCAATACGACCCTGCGACCCCTGCGAGTCTCATGATCTTCAACGATGGTCAGGCATTCATGGCTCAAGAGGGCGACATCCGGGCACAAAACGTGATGGACAACCTGACCGTTCGACGCGAGATTCCAGTCATGATCGCGGTATTCATCAACCCCGGCCGCCGGCCTGACCAACCCGAACCCACTCTCAGCAACTGGGGAGATCGTGACACCAATCGACCGACCGAGTACAACAGCCTCGATGACCGCTATGCGCGCGTGATCGTCGACGAACTGATGCCGGTGCTGTACAAGGAGTACAACATCTCCAAAGACCCGGAGCGGCACGGCATTGGAGGGTCAAGCTCCGGCGCGATCGCGGCGTTTACCGTGGCGTGGGAGCGACCGAATCACTTCCGCAAGATCCTCAGCAATGTTGGCAGCTTTGTCGACCTGCGTGGAGGACACGCATATCCGGATATCATCCGGAAGTCCGAGAAGAAGCCGCTTCGGATCTTCCTGGTCGATGGGCGCAACGACTCGCGAGCCCTGCGCACTGATGGTACCTACAATCAAGCTCGCGATTGGTTTTACCAGAATGTTCGAATGCAACAGGCGCTATCGGAGAAGGGCTACGACGTGAACTATTCGTGGGGCATTCAGAGGCATGGACAGAAAATGCTCCGAACGGCATTACCGGAGATGATGCGCTGGTTGTGGCGAGATCATGGTGTCTCGACCGACCCGCGTGACATGGTAGAGCGATCGCCGAATTTG
>DASQVJ010000441.1:0-17375 GCA_035640835.1 Bryobacteraceae bacterium | reverse complement strand
CTGCTGGCGGCCGAGGAACGGCGCAACCCCTCTGGCATCGCCATAGTCGAGGCGGCGATACTAATAGAGACGGGCAGCTACAAGCGATTCGATCGCCTGGTGCTGGTCTCTTGCCGACCCGAGCAGCAGATCCAGCGTGCTATGGACCGAGGTTTGAGTCGCGAAGAAGCCGAGGCGCGGATTGACCGCCAGATGAGTTTGGACGAGAAACGGAAGTACGCTCACTACGTCATTGATACGTCAGGTGACAAAGCGGACACGCTCGCGCAAACCCGTCAAGTCTATGAGGAGCTCGTGAGATTAAGTCAATGAGATATCGAGCATTGATTCTTGCCGCCCTGTTGGTGGGCGGTTTTGTGTACTTCACTTCGCGCTCGCGGGTGGATTTCGGTCGCGTGGTTCGCCGGCCAATGGAACGGATCTCCAAGTTGTGGACCGATCCTGATCCGGCACATACCGCGGGTTTGAGTACCGACGAGCTCAACAACATCGACATCTACAAATTTGCTCGCCACGCGACCGTGAATATCACGAGCACCGTGTACCGCCGCAACATCTTCTTCGAGGTGTACCCGACCGGCGCGTCCGGCAGCGGCTTCATCATCAGCGAGGATGGTCGCATCCTCACAAATGCCCACGTGCTCCAAGGCAGCGCTCGCATTCAGGTAACGCTGGAGAATCAGGAGATCTACGAGGCGCGAGTCCTCGCACGCGACCCCCGCAACGATCTTGGATTGATCAAGATCACACCGAAGAAGAAGCTCGCCGTCCTACGGCTTGGCGATTCGGAACACTTGCAGGTAGGCCAGAAGGTGCTCGCAATCGGCAACCCATTCGGACTCGAAGGCACACTCACCACGGGCATCATCAGCTCCATCGGCCGCACGATCCGTGGCGAAAACGGCGTCGAGCTCGAGGGTATGGTTCAGACGGATGCAGCCATCAACCCTGGCAACAGCGGCGGCCCATTGCTCGATTCACAAGGCAACGTGATCGGCATCAACACCGCGATCTATGGGCCGAGCGGTGGAAACGTCGGTATCGGCTTTGCCATGCCGATCAACCGTGCCAAGTCGATGTTGGAGGACTTCGCCGCGGGCCGCAGCTTCCGTCGTCCGAAGCTTGGCGTGTCGGTTGCGCTCGTTGGCGGAGATCTGGCCGAGGCGCTCGACCTGCCAAGTCAAGGCGGCCTGCTGATTCAGGAGGTACAACGCGGATCAGCCGCCGATGCAGCGGGTCTTCGAGGCCCTCGTGAATTGGTGATCATCGGCAACAACGAGATTGGCGTTGGAGGCGACCTCATCATGGCGATCGACGGACGAGCCGTAGACCGCGTCGACTCGCTCACTCGAGCCCTGACCCGAAAACGCCCCGGCGACACGATGGAACTCACCGTCTTCCGCAACGGACGCCAGCAAAAAGTTGTCGTGAAACTAGGCGAAGACCCAACCGAGCCGGTTTAAGGCGGATCGTCCCGCCAACCCTCCGAGTAGGCTTCGGAGGGTGATTCCGCCGGCTTCGAGGTAGGTAGAACTCCACCCTTTGCGATTGACATCAGGCGATATCAAGGGTGCCGCCAAGAGCGAGACCTCGGTCGACTGGCATCCAGTACCGCAGCCTTCCCGGCGTAGATCCCCACGGGCTCCCGGTTAGGAAATACTCTGTGTTCTGGATCTGGAAGCCCTCGTACCCGGTTCGCTTCAGGAAGTCCAGTGCGGCTGGACTCAGAAACGTGAATGCACCCAAAGGCTAAACCATGGAGAAATCAGACCCGTCCCAATTGTTGCAGTCGAGGGCCCCTACGCTCTCGTGGGACGCTCATGTATTTGCTGCGCCCAAATGCCTCGGTGTACCCGAACTCTGCCGGTTTACACCCGAAGATTCTGCGCGCCGACCATTACGTGAAGCAGCTGGAGGCACGTTTGGCCGGTAACCCAAGGCCGCAGACAGTTGACGTGAAGCTCCGAGCACAGCCTCGGTCAGCCGGGGTAGATGCCCACCTCCCACGCGATAGGTGGGACCCGCGATGCTGAGCGCTGCAATCACGTTGCCCTCATGATTGAATACCGGAGCGCCCACGCAACGCAGGTCCTCCTCGAGTTCCTCGTTGTCAATGGCATAGCCGCACTTTCGAATACGCTCCAGCTCTTCTTTGAGGCGTGCGGGCTTGGTGATCGTATTTCGAGTGAATGCCTTGAATTGTAGAGAGCGGATGATCTCAGTCGCCGTGGCTTCGGGGTAGAACGCCAGAATCGCCTTGCCCTGAGAGGTGCAGTATAACGGGGAGCGCCGACCCACCGTTGTCGGAAGACGCAGGCTCCGATCCGCTTCGACGCTCACAATCGAGACGAGTTCGCCGCCGCTCACGATGCCCAGATGTGCGGTCTCGCACGTCTTCCTTACTAGCGATTCCAGGTGGCATCGGGCCGCGCTGTATATGTCGAGCCTGGAAACTGCGAGCGTTCCGAGTTCCAAGAGCCGCCAACCCAGTCTGTATTTAGCGTTCTCATGATTCTTTTCCGCGAAGCGGTGTCGCTCAAGCGTCGCAAGCAAACGGTGCACGGTGCTCTTGTGAAGCCCGAGCCGCTCGGAAACATCCGTCGCGCCCATCTCGCCTTTCGCCTCTGCCAGCAAGTCCAGAATCTGGAAAACACGATCAACAACCTGAACGCGGTAGAGGGGCTGTGATGTCGATCCCTTTGCGGACATAACCTCACCAGAGCAGCTTCAGACCGAACTGAATCTGGCGGCCAACGGTCTGCGATCCCGACAATTTTCCGAAAGCCGCATTACCAACAGTGAGAACGGGACTGCGTGCGTTCGGCAGAGTGAACGTCGGAGTATTCGTTAAGTTGAATGCCTCGGCACGGAACTCGAGCCGCTGCCGCTCGGTGATCCGGATGTGTTTGAACAAGGACGCATCCAAGTTCCTCGAACCCGGCGCGCGCAGGATCGAACGGCCGGCATTTCCGAAGGTCTGCACAGGTACGCCTAGCGCATTGATGACCGTTGGCGGGATCGCGAAGGCAGCAGGATTGAAGTACTGGTCGAACCCGGGGTTCGCGACCTTCGTCGATTGACCCAGCACAACGTCAGGACGGTTGACGGTCGCAAATACAGGCGGAAGCCGCCCAACCAGAGCGTCTGTCGGCAGGCCGGACCGGAGCGTGACGATGGCGTTGACCTGCCAGTCACCCACAAGATGATTGACCAATGCATTCGAACTCGACAGCGTCTTTCCTCTGCCGACCGGCAACTCATAATCTGCGCTCATGATGAACTTCTGAGGTAAGTCCAGAGGAGAGACCCCACGTTCCCGACTGAGATCGTAGGTGTACATTGCTCGAGTGTTACCTTGCTGCGACAACGTGCTTATGCCGGAGTTGCCGGAATCGGTTGCATGCGAGATTGTGTAGTTCGCAAGAAGCACCAGGCCGTGCGAGTAACGTTTCTCCACTCTGAGGTTTGCCGAGTTGTACCAGTTGCTGACATTGGCGGTATCCACACCGACCGAGCTCGCCAGGAACGGGAACGGCCGGTTCGCTTGCGTGTTGATTCCCCGCAGTGCGTATTCAAACGGCACCTGGTTGAGATCCACGCGCTGCACCCAATGAACTCCTCGCGACCCGGCATAGCTTACTTCCACCAATAACGTCGGAATCAACTCATACTGCACCGACAGATTGTACTGCTGCAACATCGGGAACTTGGAGAACGTGATATCAGCGGCGTTGAACGATCCACTATCCGAACTCAGCGGCCGCGTCGCACTGAACGCGCTCAGCTCAGGATCAATTAACGGGTTCACCCGAACCGGCGACGTGAAGGTGAAAGGAGGAGCCACGGTCGTCTGAGCAAATACAGGAGGCATGTCGATGTTGCGGAAGTTCAGCAGCGACAAAGCCATGTCGGTAGTCTGATCATTCTGCTCGCGGTTGCTGTAGAACATGCCCCATCCGCCACGAACCACCAGCTTCTCACGGGCCTGATAGGCGAAACCGAACCGGGGCGCGAAGTTCTTGTGATGACCTTGCACGATAGCACGCGAATATCCCTTTGTGCCAGGGACAATAATGATCCCTCGCCGCCCAGCGCTGTTCACACCATTGGGATCGAACATTCCGCCCGTGTTCTTGGCATCAACCGGCTGAGTGTAGAGATCGTAGCGGATGCCGATGTTCAGGGTAAGCCTGGGGCTGACCTTCCAGTCGTCCTGGATGTAAGGACCGAAGTAGAGATCGCGCTGGCGGGACCAGTCGATGGGACTCGAATTGATGACGCTTGTCGGAAACCCGAATAGGAAGTCCGCATACGCCAGCCCCGTTGTACCACTGACACTGGGATTCGAGGTGTACGTAGGACCGAAAAAGTAATTCCCCGCCGGCGGAAACGACTGTAAACGATCGAAACGGAAACGCCTGAAATCTTCGCCTGTCTTGATCGTGTGACTGCCCCGGATGATGGTGACGTTATCGGCGTACTGGAATGTGTTTTCAAAAGCGAAGTTCGACGTGGCTCCTGAAAAGTTGCTGAACTGGTTGGTGGCTTGAGTGTATCCCGTCGACGTCCAATTCACATTCGGAAAGCCGATGATTGGCCCCGACTGGAAGCCGTTCTCCGCTGCGAAAGCCAACTCTTCGTCCGCCTTAAGTGCCTGGCTTGAACTGTTCGCGCGATTGTATCCGGCGCGGAACTCGTTGATGACCGTAGGACTGAAGACATGAGTGTCGCTGATAACGGCATTGATCGTGTTGAAGAGTGGCTGAACAGGACTAAACACGTAAATGCCTTGATTGTTCTGCGTCTGACGTGACGCCGAGACACGGACCATCAGGCTGTTATCCGTTGTGATCCGCTGATCCAGCCTCACGTCACCTTGATTGCGGTACAGCGACGATGGTGATGTGCCCAGATAATTTCGCGAAGTGGCATTCGGGCTGCCCGTATTCGGGTTGGGGAACAACGACTGATATTTGACTGCGGCAGGGTCCATTCGATTCGTGGGGATGATGTTCCCGGGCAGTGGAGTTGCTGTCACCACGCCATTCGGGCCCAGCACACGGGTTGCAGGGTCGTAAATCACAACTGAAGAACTGGAGAAATCCCCGGCGCGGTACGACAGTGGCGCAATATCGGCGAGCGAAGAACTTGCCGCCTGTCGAACCTGAGTACCTTCATAGTCGAGGAAGAAGAACGTTCTGTCCCGACCGTGATAGAACGGCAAGATTACCGGGCCGCCTATGCTCGCCCCGAACTGGTTCTGCCTGTATTTGGCGCGCGGCTGTCCTGCGAAATTCGCCACGAAGCTGTTTGCATCGAGCTTTTCATTGCGTAGAAACTCCCAGGCAGCTCCGTGAAAGTTTCTCGTGCCGGACTTGATGGTCGCGTTCATCACATAGCCCGCGGCATGACCGTACTCCGCCGAGAAGTTGTTCGTCTTGACCTTGAACTCCGCCACTGCGTCCACCGAGGGAGTATATGCGAGTCCGGCCCTTCCCACCGATCCGGCATAGTTGCGAAGATTGTTATCGACGCCATCCAGCAAAATGTCATTCGAGTTGTAGCGCCCGCCGCTCGCGACAATCGGCAGGTTGGTCGTCAGGCCTTGGAACTGCACCGTGCCACCCGCCAACACTCCGAGCGCAAAAGGATTGCGCCCATTCAGAGGCATGTCGAGGATCTGCTTATTCTCCACCACCTGCCCAAGCGACGATGTCTGAGACTCGAGCAGCGGAGTCGAAGCAGTCACTTCGACGCTCTCGCTCACATCGCCTGGTCTTAGTTCTATTTGCAGTGTCGCCGTCTGATCCACGCGCAGCTCGACGCCGGTCAGGATCTTCTTCTGAAAGCCCTTCAGCTCCGCCGTGACGTCGTAAAAGCCGATGGGCACCGAAGGCGCGTTGAAATCACCGCGCTCGTTGGTGCTCACGTTTCTTTGAAATCCGGTGTTCGTGTTGACGATCAGGACCGTGCAGTCGGGCAAAACGGCGCCGGTCGAATCGGAAATCGTGCCGCGTATGTTACCGGTCGCGACCTGCGCCACGCAAGGCACAATCGATACCGTCAAGACAAAAAGGGCGAAGAGCCACTGGCTCATACCCACCTCCCCCGGCTTGCCGTCTCACATTGTGAGACAGATGCTCTTTCGGTTCTGGTGCCTTTGTACACACTCCCGGCGTGCCTGTCAATGAAATTTCCAACCCCGTCTCACATCGTGAAACTACATCGGGCTAGCGTCACGCCGCAAAACGCGTGTATTGTCAATGTCCTTCGGGTTGCGTTATTTTTCGGTTACCCGCTTTGCTTATTCGCGGTATATACTGACCGCGCTAAGTTCAGGGAGGCAGAAGTGAAGACGATCCACCCATCTTTATGCGTGGCTCTGCTGACCGCGGTTGCTGCGGGCCAGGATTTGAATTGCGACCTCGGAGGATATAAACCTCAGGACGGCTTGAAGGCGCAGCTCCGAGGCAGCGCGCTGGAAGTGGCATGGCAAGGCGAGCGCCGGGATCAGTTGCGCGCATCGTTTGCAATTCGAGGCGGTCAGCCTGTCGTGCAGGAGCTCGCCGCTCGCAAGAACGGTGGAAGTTGGATCGTTCTAGGACAGAACCTCACGCCGGAATTCGAGCTGACCACTGGCGTCCGCCGGATGAGTACGCAACAGGTCGGTCCGCTTAAAGAACTGAACGTCGAACTAACTCCGGAAGTGATTGAGCGTGAGAAGTGGAATGCGTTCTGGGACGCGCCCTTGATGATCCCAGGACGTGCGGGTACAAACCTGGACCTCCCGCGAAAGCCGGACGAAGTCAAAAAAGTGTGGGCAAAGTACAACGCCAGCAGTTGCCAGGTGAAGACGGACGGCGCCCGGTTGGAGGTCACATTCCCCGGTCTCGAAGCAGGAATCTTCTCGGGAGTGCTGCAATACACCGTGTACCGCGGCACGAACCTCTTGCGTCAGGAGGTCATCGCGAAAACCGCCGCGCCCTCGGTCGCATACAAATACATCGGCGGTTTGAAAGGCTTCTCGATTACCGACAGCACCCGCGTTGTCTGGCGCGACACCGCGCGCGGATGGCAGCAATACGCGTTCGGCGGAACGGTGAATCAGGATCCCGTTGGTATCCGGGCACGAAACCGGCTCGCGATTCTCGAGGCCAATGGCGGCTCCCTCGCCGTGTTTCCGCCGTCACATAAGTTCTTCTGGTCGCGTGAAATCGAAACCAACCTCGGCTATGTTTATTACCGCAAGGACAGCGAGAATGCCTTCTCAATGGGCGTCCGTCAGCCGGACAGTGAAGTCGGCGCGAAACCATGGGGTATATCGGACGAGGTCTGGACGCGACGAGTCAATCAATCACGCAGCCATCTCCACAACTTTGCTCTGTACAATGCGCCGGCGGGAACCTTGCAGCGCATGCCGGTGTACTTCTATTTGAGTCCGGACGACAGCCGTGCAACCCAACAATCGGTGATGGCGTTTACGCACGACGATGTGTATAAGCCGCTGCCGGGCTACAAAGTACTCGTCAGCCATTTCCACTTGCACTTCAACGAGCAGCTCACCGACGCGGGCACCCTCGACTTTCAACCTACGTGGCTCTCCGTCTTTCGCGATCTCGGAATCAACATCGTGATACTCGCCGACTTTCATAGCGACTCGCATCCGAGCGACACCGGCAAGGTTCGCCTCGACGAGCAGAAGGTCTATTTCGATGGCTGTGCGCGGTTCTCCGACCGCGATCTGCTTCTCATTCCGGGTGAAGAGCCGGACGCGAACTTCGGCGGCCACTACATGTTCGTGTTCCCGAACCCGCTATTCTTCACCCACGTCAAGCTACCGTCGAAAGGCCCGGAGGGCCAACCTTTTGTCGAGACTCTTGAACCCTACGGAAAGGTCTATCACACAACCACTGCCCCAACCGAGTTCAATCTCCTGAACCAGGAAAACGGCCTCGTGTGGCAGACACACCCGCGCACGAAAGGCTCGACTTATTACCCGGACGTGATTAAGGACAAGGATTACTTTAAGAGCGAGCGCTTCATCGGCGGATCGTATCAATCCCTTCCTGTAGACCTCTCGGAAAAGCGGATCTGCGAGGGCCGTTGTTTCGGCCTGCTCGATGACATGAACAACTGGGGTGGGCCGAAGTATATGATCGCCGAAGGTGACACGTACATGAAGTACCCCGATGATGAAACGTATCCACAACTCATCGTCAACTACGTGAAGCTCGATCGTGTTCCGAAGTTCCGCGAAGGGTGGACTCCAGTTCTCGATGCTCTACGTAAGGGAGACTTTTTCGTTTCCAGCGGCGAAGTCCTGCTTCGGAACTCAGCAATCGAAGGCTCGGGCAGCCAGCGCACGTACGTTGCAGAAGCGGAGTGGACCTTCCCGCCGGAGTTCGCCGAGCTTGTGTGGAGCGACGGTAAGAAGGTCGACCGTCAGTTGATCGCGATGAAGGAAATGGCTCCATTCGGTAGCCACAAGTTCCGTGTACCGTTCGAGGCCGCGAACAAGAAATGGGTTCGTTTCGCAGTCTGGGATTCCGCCGGCAACGGCGCTTTCACACAACCGGTGCACCTCAAGTAAACGGCCGTAACCAGTTAAGGAGATGATGACGATGATCAGCCGGCGCGCCTTTCTCAGCACCTCAGCGGCTGGCGGACTTGGCCTTGCCTCTGCCTTTGCGGCAAGCAAGACCGATTTCGCGGCTCCGAATTACGAAGCCCCCCTCTTCGATTTACACAAGTTCTCGAAGACTCCCATCAAGATAAAATCCATCGAGCTGCTCCAGACGGGCAAGCACTACTTCGTCCGATCGACGTCGACAGACGGAGTCGTTGGTATCTCCAAGACGAAGCAGATTGAAGACTACACTCCCGTCTTCGTTCGCCACGTCGCGCCTTTCTTCCAAGGGAAGGATGTTCGTGACTTGGAGACCTTGATCGACGAGGTCTATACGGCCAACTACAAGATGGCCGGCCAGGGCTTCTGGTTACCGGTCGCATCAGCTGAGCAAAGCTTGTTCGACATGCTTGGCAAAGCGGTCAAGAAACCTGTCGGCGAGTTGCTCGGAGGCGTGCTCCGGCGGGAGATTCCGGTGTATCTATCCGGCTCCGGCCGCGAAACCACTGCGGAGGAAGAGCTCTCCGTTTACGTCCAAGGAGTAGAAACGACGGGTGCGAAAGCCGTCAAGTTCAAGATTGGCGGACGCATGAGTCGGAACGCTGACCCCTACCCTGGACGCACCCAGAAACTGGTCACCTCGGCGCGGAAGGCGTTCGGGGACAAAATCGTTCTCTATGCCGACGCCAATGGTTCGTACGACGTGAAGAAAGGTATAGAGGTCGGCAAGATGCTCCAGGACCTCAAGTACGGTTTCTACGAAGAACCATGTCCCTGGGAAGAAGGCGCATGGCTTAAGGCTGTAGCCGATGCTCTCACCATCCCCATGGCGTTCGGCGAACAGGATTGGAGCCTTCCGCGATGGCAATCGTTGATCGACAGCCGGGCCATGGACATCGTGCAGCCTGATCTCAACTACAACGGCGGATTCATCCGCGCTGCCCGTGTCGCGCGTATGGCGAAAAAGGCCGGGATGAAGATCGTCAATCACAACACGCAAACGGGACCGACCGCCGTCAACATCCTCCAGTTCGCGTCCGCGATACCCAACATTGGCGATTACATGGAGTTCCCGTATCGCAACAAAGATCAAAATGAGCCCTGGCAATCGCCCCACTTCGTAATTAAGAATGGGGTGATCAAGGTGCCTACAGGCCCAGGCCTCGGTCTGGAGATTGACCCGAAGTTCCTGGCAGGAGCTCGACGCGTCGAAGCCTGACCTGTCGTAGCATGATTCGGTTCGGTTGACCTGTAGCTTTCATTCCTGCCGCAGCGCCGTTATGGGATCGACCCGTGCCGCTCGCAATGCCGGTATGAAGCTGGCGAACATGGTGACTACGCCGAGCACCAGCGCCGCTCCGACGAATGTAATCAGGTCGGAAGCACTGATGCCGAGGAGCATTTTTTCGAGGACGCGAGCCAAGGCCAACGATCCGGCTAGGCCAACCGCAATGCCCACGATCGCAAGGCGTCCGCCTTGGCCGATCACCAACCGGAGCAGAGCCTCCCGCGATGGCAGTCGTTGATCGACAGCCGGGCAATGGACATCGTGCAGCCTGATCGTGGTTCAAGCCGTGGTGGTATACGCGACCCAGCACGACGATGCTGCCGATCCGGTTCTCCCGCTCCAGTTGATCCAGAATCTCGCGGGAACGCTTCTGGAGGTCCTTTTCAAACTGAGCCTGGGTGTCGTAACCCGCTTGAATCGCGCGGTCGTTCTCGTCCGGTGAAAGGCCTAGGAGGTCCTTGAATGCCGACATACATCTGCTGCGCAAATTGGTGATCATCGGCAACAACGAGATCGGCGTTGGAGGCGACCTCATCATGGCGACGATGGAACCCACCGTCTTCCGCAACGGACGCCAGCAAAAAGTTGTCGTGAAACTAGCCGAAGACCCAACCGAACCGGTTTAGGTTCGACAAAACAGCCTGGTCATTTCGTCGAGCGAAAAACTCTGCTGCAGAGAACGCGTGCGCCGATTCTGAAAACGGTGAGTCGCGGGTCACCATTCCTATTGCGGCGGCTTCTAAACAAGCGTAGGGACATATGCCTGAAAAGAAGACCCTTCAGCGAGCGGAGAAAGCGAAACGCGAGGGAAAGGCGCCCACCACACAAGCCGGTGAGTTTGTGCGGGAGGAGATAGAACACATCCGCGAAGGAAAGCACGGCGCCCGATCCCCGCAGCAGGCCATCGCCATCGGGTTATCGAAAGCCCGGCGTGCAGGCGTGAAACTTCCACCTCCAAAGAAAGGCACGACTTCCGAGGCCACTCGAGAGCGAGCCGAACGCGATTACGAAAAGGGGCAGAGCGCTAAGAAAGCGAAACCCTCAGCGAAACGCTCCCAGGCCACAAAGCAAGCTTTACAGAAGGAGAGCCGTGCAGCCGCATCACCAAAGGCTCTTGCAAAACAGGCCAAGCAGGCTGCGGCCCGTCGACGCGCCCGTGGGAGTACAACCACAGGGACTCCGGCTCCCAGAAAAGCGACCCGAAAGCGCGGAGGTAGCTGATGAAACTGACAAGCTCAGCATTCGCTGAGGGACAGTCGATTCCTCCGAAGTACACCTGTGATGGCGAAAACGTTTCCCCGCCGCTCGCTTGGGCAGACGTCCCGGCCGGGACCAAGTCGTTCGCCCTGATCATGGACGATCCGGACGCGCCCAGTGGACTCTTTGTGCACTGGCTCATTTATGGAATTCCTTCGAGCCAACATGGACTTGACGAGGGTATTGGAACTGCGAAGACCGCGGCTGCCGGCGTGCGTCAGGGTAAGAACGGGTTCGGCAAGATCGGCTATGGCGGGCCATGTCCTCCGAGCGGCACGCATCGTTATTACTTCCACCTCTATGCACTCGATAGCGAACTGGCAGACATCGACTCGGGTGTGAGCCGCCAGGAACTGGAACGTGCAATGAAACGCCACATTATCGGTGAAGCCCAGTTCATGGGCCGGTATCAGCGGAAGGGGAGGAGTGTCTCGAAATAACGCGCGCCAAAGGAGCTATGAATGTCAGTTGCTCGTATAACAGAAATCAGTTCCACTTCGGAGAAGAGCTTTGAAGATGCTATCCAGCAGGGAGTAGCCCGAGCCACAAAAACGCTTCGGAACGTAAAAGCAGCCTGGATTAAAGAACAAGAGGTGACCGTACAGGATGGGAGGATTACCGCTTACAAGGTGATCATGAAGGTCACCTTCGTTCTCGAAGACACAGTGTAACTGGCACCCTCTCCGATCCGTGTGCACTCAGTGTGCATCCGTGGCCCAAGCTTTAGGTCTCTGCGACCGGACAGCAACCTCACGCCCTTTTGATACCCCAACGATATCGACCACGCTCCGGACGCGGCGTGATCGCCGGAATCGCCATCGAGATCGGGCTTACACGAGAACCAGGGAGAATAATCCCCGTCAGGTTGAGCGGATCCGCAGTCGGCACGGTCATCGGATCGGAGGCATGTTCCTCGCGGCGTACGGCACGAAGCAGATCGAGCGCCTCGGGACGGGCGAACTGCTCCCCGGTGAACCCCGACACGAACCGGCCTCCGCGGATCTGCCCGCGTGCTTCCATACGACGCAAGACGGGGAGCAAATCCCGCCACGGTGGCGATCCGGCTTCGCGCGCAAGCAAGTCCCGCAGGAGAACACCCCAGCGCCGCAGCAACTGTTCTGCCCAGCGCTGCACACGGTCGTCCGTCGCTCCATGACGCGAAACGAGCGCCCACCGCCCGGCGGAGTGGCGCGGCCGGTTATGGCGTCCGCTTCCCTCCCCCCGGCGGCGCTTCGGATCGATGAGCGCCCGAACGTTCTCGAATCCGTCGGCTGTCACCAGACCTGCGGCAACCAGCTCCCACAACGCATCCTCGGTCTCGCTCGGCAGCCGCTTGGCCGCTCGGGCGAGGTCGCCGAAGAACAGAGCCCGCTCCCTTTCGAGTGCCGCCAGTACATCGCGGGCAGCGTGCGACAGCGACGCGTTCTCCACGCTGATATCCTGCGCCGGAAGCAGCCATGACGCATCTTCGCGAAGGAGCAATCCGACGGGCGCGACGCGCGTGGGCCGAATTCGCTTACCCTCCTCATCCTGCAGCGCAGGATGCGGCGACACGCGCGCCCACATCACCTCACCCGACAGGCAAAGCTCATCCAGCAGTTTCGGCTCGTATCCGGCGACGCGCAGCGGTAGTATCTGCGCCTCCCATGCCGCTGCCGGAATCTCGTAGCCTTGCAGTTGACGGATAATCTCGAGCGCGCCATCCGCACCGTGCAGTTGGGCGCCTGACGCGACATGCTGCCAACGGACAAGAAAGTTGTGGAATTGCAGCGCAGTAACAGGTTCTATCTCTCGCCGTAATCGACCCAGCGTTGTGCGATGAATGCGCGCCAGCACCCGCCGGTTGCACCAGGAGATCTCGCCGGCTCCGGCCGCCTGCGTAAAGCGTCCACGGAGCACCTGTCCTTCGGCCTCAAGCTGAGCCAACGCGATCTCCACCTGTGCTGCATCGAACCCGAGCCGGGTGCTCAGTTCAGATGCGGTACACGGTCCAGAGCACTCCATCCAACCACGCAGCACCGCTACGGCATCGTCCACAACCGCGAGCTTCTCCGTGGCACACCAGAATGGCTGACTACCTCGCATCAGCAGCTTCGCTCGACCCGCAGACTCGAGCTGTTCGAACCATCCCGCCCACTCAGAGACGGGCGGTAACAGCACGAGCGTGAGGAGAGCATCGTGCAACTCGTCCGCATCCCGAGCCTCCGGCCAGACCTCCGATGCAACCTGCTCAATCGCCGCCGGGTCGAGAACGCCCGCACCGTCGGGTGCATCCGCAGGCAGCGTCCGCCGCAACGCGACGGCACGAGCGCGCCGTTCCTCGAGCGGCGCATCGTCGAGATACGCGTACGGATTTGCATTCAGAATCTCGTGGCCGAATACCGACGGCTCCGGTGTATCGATCGCAACTGTCCGGATTTGTCCACTTTCAATGCTGCACAGCACCCGTTCGAGTCCTCGCAGGTCCATTGCTTCTTCCAGGCAGTTGGCGATCGTTTCGTTCACCAGCGGGTGGTCCGGAACCCGAATGGGGCCGGTGAGGTTTTCCGCGCACGCGACCTGATCCGGAAACACGGCTGCCAACAGATCGTCCGACCGCATGCGTTGTATCTGCGCAGGAACTCGAGTTCCGCCGCGAAAACGCGGGACCGACAGCGCCCGCGTCGCATTCCACCGCCAGCGCGTTCCGAACATCGGCGCATCGAGCAGCGCCTGCGTCAAGACGTCCCGGACGGTGCCCGACTTCAGAAACTCAAATACGACTTCCAGTGGAAATGCGTGACGGTCGCTCAGCGAGATCACGATGCCGTTATCCGTTGCCGCTGCCTGCAATTCGAAGTTGAACGTACGGCAAAAGCGCTTTCGTAAGGCAAGGCCCCAGGCTCGATTCACATGGGATCCAAAAGGCGCGTGCAGCACCAGCTGCATTCCCCCGCCCTCGTCAAAAAATCGCTCCGCGACCACTGTGTCCGTCGATGGCAACGCACCGAGCGCGGCCGTTCCGGCACGAACGTAAGCGATCGCCTGTTTCGCCGCCGCCTCGTCCAGCCCGCATTCCTCTCTTAACCGCTCCTGAGCCCCAGGCTCCAGCATCCGGCTCCGGATGGCCGAAACCGCCGCGGAGAGCTCTTCAGACCGGCCTGGAGCCTCGCCGAGCCAGAACGGAATGGAAGGAGGGGCGCCATGTGCATCCTCAACGTAGACCTTGCCCTGCATCACGTGGCGGATTCGCCAGGAGTGCGTTCCGAGCAGGAATACATCACCCGTGAGACTCTCCATCGCGAAGTCCTCATCGAGTGTGCCGACAGTCTTTTCTTCCGGTTCCGCAACCACTGTGTACGCCGCGTTCTCAGGGATGGCGCCGCCCGATGTGATCGCCGACAGGCGGGCTCCCCGTCTGCCGCGCACACGCCCGTTCACCTGATCGCGATGCAGCAAAGCGCCGCTGCGCCCGTGTGAAGTAGCGATTCCCTCCGACAACATCGTGACTACGGCATCGAACGTGTTGCGCTCGAGGTTGCGGTAGGGCCACGCGGTCCGCACCAGGTTGTACAGGTCCTCTTCGCGCCACTCTTGCGCAGCCGTTTCCGCGACAATCTGCTGTGCCAGAATGTCGACGGCGTTCTCGGGAATCAGGATGCGCTCGAGTTCACCGCATCGGATGGCATGAATGAGCGCGGCGCACTCGATCAGTTCGTCCCGCGTGGTTGGCATCAGCAGGCCCCGCGGCCTCGCACCAACCCAGTGACCGGAGCGGCCGATCCGTTGAAGAGCTACAGCGATGGACCTGGTCGAGCCGATCTGGATCACGAGGTCAACAGTTCCGATGTCGATCCCGAGCTCGAGCGACGCCGTAGCAACGACCGCCCGCAGTTCGCCGGATTTCAGTCGCGACTCGGCATTAAGGCGGATTGTTCGCGAAAGACTGCCATGATGCGGCAGCACGACATCCTCGCCGAGCCGTTCCGAAAGTGCATGGGCGATCCGCTCCGCCATTCGACGCGTGTTGACGAAGACGATCGTCGTCCGGGTGTTCGAGATATGCCGCGCAATCCGGTCGTAGATCTCGTCCCACATCTCACTCGTGGCGACAGCTCCGAGTTCATCGTTCGGGACTTCGATGGAGAGATCCATCTCACGGCGATGGCCAACGTTCACAATCGCCGCCCCGGGGCAAAGGTAATCCGCGACTGCCTCAATCGGGCGCACCGTGGCCGAAAGTCCGATACGCTGCGGTTTGCTCCCGCCGTTCGCCTCCGTTAGCGCGTCCAGTCGTGCGAGCGTGAGGGCGAGATGGGACCCGCGCTTGTCGACCGCGATTGCGTGGATCTCGTCCACGATCACGGTCCGGGTCGTCCGGAGCATCTCGCGTGACCTCTCCGCGGTCAGCAGAATGAATAGCGATTCCGGAGTAGTGACCAGAATATGCGGCGCCTGACGCAGCATCTGCTGCCGCTGCGACATCGGTGTGTCGCCGGTGCGAACCGCGGTGCGTATCGGCGCGAGTGGAACGCCGCGTTCCCTTGCCAGCTCCGCGATCTCTGCCAGCGGCACTTCCAGGTTCCGATGTACATCGTTCGAGAGCGCTTTCAGCGGTGAGACATACACGACCGACGTCTCATTAGCGAGGTCACCTGTCCGCGCCTGGCGGACGAGGGCGTCCAGACAGATAAGAAATGCCGCGAGTGTTTTGCCCGAGCCTGTCGGCGCGGAGATGAGTACGTCCCGTCCAGCGGCGATATGCGGCCAGCCCTGGATTTGGGGCTCCGTCGCTTTCCCGAAGCGCGCTGTGAACCATTCCGCTACGAGGGGATCAAATGTTGTGGGGGGCTTGCCGGACACGAGAATCGGGGGTCCCTTTTATTATCTCTCAATTGAGCCAGTGTTCGGATTCGATGATGCGTTACGTCACCCGAGCGGCCGAACCGCTCATACAGGCTGTTGAAAAGTTGCCGATTGCTGGTATGTAGCTCCGGAGCTTACAAATGTGCAGTCGAGTCCATTCAGTCAGAGACGGCCGATTGTCTTATCAGGCAACTTTCGCCAGTGTCGTACCGGCGCTCCGGTATGTCCTTGAACCGACAACCGATCACAGCGTGGTTCTTTTGTTCCTAATATATTTGCTTCTCTTCTGGCCGTTCATGCTGTATATACGAATTCTGGACGTCGGACTTCCTGGATGGCTGCTTATTCCCATCTACCTGATTACGATGTTGATTGCCCTCTCGCCCACGGGTTTGATTTTCAAGCTTCTGAGCATCGCCGCCGTACATTCCCCATTTTTGTTCATCAAGTCGGGTGCATTTGGTTTCTTGACGAAATCTAAGAAGTAGGGCGGACACATGGCTGAAGCAGATTTCCGATCCTGTGGAAACCTCGGCGGCGGCGCAGGACACCAAAGCAGTGGGTGACAACTTGTCTCAGACTAAAGCGACGGGTATATGTGTGTTGAATGCTCTCCGCGAGCAACAAAGGTACAATCGAGGCAGCGGACGCAATGATAGTCTTTCTGTCGTACGGAAGCGCAGCCGATCAGGTCACCGCTCTGCGGCTTCAGGCCCTCGCAGCCGTAAACGGAGTGAGCGTCTACGTGCCCCCTGCGTACACCCGTCGTAACCCGGCGGCTGTTCTCGAGCCTGACACGGCTCCCAAACTGAACGAGGCCGACGTCGTTCTGGGTGTCATTGCAGCAGGATTGACTGAGGCCTGCCGACAGGAGATCAATACGGGACTGGCCCTTAGCAAACCGACGATCGTCATCGCCGAACCCGCTTACGCAGGGCAGTTGGCGCCGTATCTCGGGCCCAATCTGGTGGTGATTGATCCCGCTGCTCCGGAGCTGGCGGAGAACGGGATCGTGCAACACCTGAGAGCCATAGACGCCGAGCAAAATGCAAGGAAAGCTCTTCTAGCACTGGGCACCGTTGCGCTCGGCCTGCTCATGTTTGCTCCCCAGGAATAGCCGCACGAATGAGGCTTCCCCGATGCACGATCGACACGTCGTGCGTCATCGCTCTCGATGCTTTGAACCTCCTGCCTCAGCTAACCTTTCTTTTTTCACGCGTGCTACTCCCTAAAGCAGTCCGGACAGAACTGTATAGGCGGCGGCAGACGAAGGACCGATTGCAGGCCTTGCTCGATACGTACCACTTTATCGAGCGCTGTGATCACCACGATCAGGCTGCGGTTCGTCTTGTCCTGATC
>DASQVJ010000440.1:0-6807 GCA_035640835.1 Bryobacteraceae bacterium | reverse complement strand
GGTGAACGAAGCCGAGTCCTGTGATGCCAACGATGCGATGAATGACGCCCTGGAGCAATTAAGCGCCCTCATCCAGGAGACAGGTGCTGTGATTCGCGTCGGGGACTTGCCGAAGTTCAAAGTGCATCGAGTCCACTTGATGCAGCTATTTCAGAATCTGGTTGCCAACGCGATTCATTTCCGGAGTGAGGACCCTCCCCTACTCGAGGTGACTGGTGTGACCGAGCGCAATCGATGTGAGGTCGCCGTGAAGGACAACGGCATCGGCGTCGACCCTGAGTATCACCAGGAGATTTTTGGCCTGTTCAAGAAGCTGCACGGCGGAAAGGACTACCAGGGCACCGGCCTTGGCCTGGCGATTTGTCAGAAGATTGTCGAGCGCTACGGCGGCAGGATGTCAGTGGAATCGGAACTCGGCAAAGGCGCGACGTTTCGGTTTTCGCTGCCCTGTGCCTAGCTCGTCAGGTCGAAGGTGCCATCCTTCAACACGCGATAACGTTGGCCCCGCCATTCGATGGTGTTGCCGAAGAAGCCTCCAATCCAAAACAGCAAGCTAAGAAAATCCTGCAAAGGGATCAGGGACCAGAGACGTAGCGTCGTACGATCGCGGAGGACCGTCCAGGCCGTGGCGTAGGCGGCGACGGCTCGCAGGCCGATCGTGACAACGGCCAGAGGCCACCAGGCGGGCCTTATGATCCAGAGCAGCACAGCGAGCGGAAGCGGATTGGTAAAGAGCTGTCCGACATAACCCGCCGGACGCGAGCGTCGGGTACTCCGATTCCAGCGGAGGCGGTGACTGGCGTTCTGGAGGAATGTTTCGCTAGGGTTCAGGTGCTCGACGACATACGAAGAAAGCAAAACCCCCCAGCCTTTTTCGGCGGCGAAATTGCCCATAACGAAGTCCTCGGCGAGGTAGCGACTAAGGGCGGGGAAGCCACCAATTGCTTCGAGCGCCTGTTTGCGGGCCGTGATCGTTGGGCCGAGTGCGAACTTCATGCCCTCGAGGAGGCGAGCCACGAGCACGCCTGCGAGGAATTCCGTGTTCATCGCCAGGGTTTCCAGCGTGGACCAGAGACCGCGACCTGCCACGGCTCGGTAGGGGCACGTGCAGACACCGAGCGCAGGATCCTGGAACTCGGCCGCTATCGTGGAGAGCATCCAAGGGGTAACGCGCACGTCGCTGTCGCTCATCACCAGGATGTCGTGCTGTGCAGCAGCGCACATGAGTTGGAGACTCCACACCTTGGCGTTGGGATAGGGTGGCTCGCCAGTCAGAAGGAGTCGTGAAGGGATGTCCGGGAACTCGGCTTGCAGCTTGCGCACGACTTCGACGGCCGGATCGGATTCGGTGCGGACGGCGAAGAGGATCTCGAATTCGGCGTAGTCTTGCTCGAAGAAGGTGCGCAAGTTAACGTCGAGATCTTCATCGAGGCCGGCGAGTGGCTTGAGTACGCTGAGTGGGATCGGTTTGCTGAGGGGTGGCGGACGGACGCCTTTGTAATGGTGAACCGCCCGCAATACGAGAACGCAGTAGACAGCAGAGCCCAGAACGACCGGCAGCAGGCACCACGCCGCGATCGTCAACATACGTTAGTCTAAGGTCGCCTTGGTGTCGATCTGTTCGCGCAGCGTGACGAGGAACTCGTCTAGCGACTTCACTCCGAGATCGCCGTGCTTGCGGTTGCGAACAGCGACATTCGACGCTTCGGCTTCGCGATCGCCCACGACGAGCATGTATGGGATCTTCTGAAGCTGAGCCTCGCGGATCTTGAGATTCACCTTCTCGCTGCGATCATCGACAGTGACGCGGATACCCGCCTCGGCGAGCTTGTTGCGAACCGTGTTCGCGTACTCGATCGTGCGATCGGTTACCGGCAGAATGGCAACTTGGATGGGTGCGAGCCAGACCGGGAACGCCCCAGCGTAGTGCTCGACGAGGATGCCGAAGAAGCGCTCGACTGAGCCATAGAGGGCTCGATGGACCATCACAGGTTGATGTGGTTTGCCGTCCTCGCCGATGTACTCGAGATCGAAACGGCGAGGGAGGTTGAAGTCGAATTGAACCGTTGAGAGCTGCCACTTACGACCGATGGCATCGACGAGCTTGACGTCGATCTTGGGCCCGTAGAAGGCGGCTTCGTCCGGTGTGACTTTCACCTTGAGGCCGACCCGATCGGCCGCGTTGTGGAGAGCCTGTTCGGCCATACTCCATTGTTCTGGGGAGCCGTCGTACTTGCCGCTGGCGCCCCCGTCCCAGGTTGAGAGTTCGGCTTCGTATTGATCGAAGCCGAATGTCTTCAGAACATCCACCGCGAACTCGAGGCAGCTCACCATCTCGTCCTCGACCTGTTCAGGGGTGCAGAAAATGTGGGCGTCGTCCTGTGTAAAGCCCCGGACGCGCATCAGGCCGTGCATCGTTCCCGACCGTTCGTAGCGATAGACAGTGCCTAATTCGCCGAGCCTGACGGGCAGGTCGCGGTAGGAACGCTGTCGTGATTGGTAGATCAGGATATGGCCCGGGCAGTTCATCGGCTTGAGCTGATACTCGGCATCGTCCAGCTCCATGGGCGTGAACATGTTCTCCGCGTAGTGCCCGGCGTGGCCCGAGACCTTCCAGAGGTCGCGCCGCATGACATGCGGGGTATAGACCAGCGAGTAGCCACGTGCGACGTACTGGTCGCGCATCCAGTCTTCGAGCTGCTTGCGAACAGTGCCACCCTTAGGGTGGAAGAAGATCAGACCGGGTCCTGCAATCTCCTGGATGCTGAATAAGTCCAGTTCCTGGCCGAGCTTACGGTGGTCACGCTTCTTGGCTTCCTCAAGGCGGTTGAGGTACTCCTCGAGCTCCTTTTTGGTGAAGAAGGCGGTACCGTAGATGCGCTGCATCTGCTGGTTCTTCTCGTCGCCTTTCCAGTAAGCGCCGGCGATGGACAGGAGTTTGAATGCTTTGATTTTGGACGTGCTCGGGACGTGAGGTCCACGGCAGAAGTCGATGAAGTTGTCGCCGAGCGTGTACTCCGAGAAGATGGCGTCGGCCTTTTCCTCGATGAGTTCGCACTTCATCGTTTCGCCCATCGCTGCGTACTTCTTCAGTCCCTCGGGCTTGGGAGTCATCTTGCGGTCGTACGAGAGGTCGTGCGCCTGGAGCTCCCACATCTTGGCTTCGATCTTCTCGAGGTCTTCGGGCGTGAACGGTGTGGGGCGCTGGAAATCGTAATAGAAGCCGGTTTCGGTGGGCGGACCGATGCCGAGCTTGGTCTCGGGGAAGAGGGTCTGGACAGCGAGAGCGAGCAGGTGAGCAGTCGAGTGGCGGTAGACCTCGAGGGCCTCGGGATTCCTGGTGGTGAGGATCTCGACCGTTGCATCGTTTTCGAGGGGGCGAGTCAGGTCGAAGAGGTCTCCATTGACTCGCGCGACGATGGCATCGTCGGCGAGCCGCTTGCTTATGGAAGACGCGATATCGATGGGTCTTGTCCCAGAAGGCAGTTGCTGCGTGCTGCCGTCGGGCAACGTCACTTGAATGCTGCTCATGATGTTCGGTTGAGGGACTCCTGACGGGTCTCGTCCGGGTCTCTTTGATTTTTCAGCGTAGCACGCGGTCTACTTACGGAGGCCCTCGGTGAGTTCGAGGTAAGTGCCGGAGCCGTCGGTCAAAAAAGCGACCTTGAGACCGAGATCGTCGAGCTTCTTATAAGCCACATCGAACTTGACGCCCTGGGCTTGTAGTTTTTCGACGAAAGCCTTAAGGTTAACAACCTCGAAGCCAACATGGTCGATGGCGCGACCGCGGGTGGGTGCTTGGGCCGTGTCGCTGGGGGTGAACGAGAGGTTAACCCCGGGCAGGTCGGCGGCTTCGAACTGGCCGCGCTTGCCCGGCTTGGCGCCGAACAGTTTGACGTACCAGCCTCGGGTGGCCTCGAGGTCAGATGTCATCCAGTGGAGGTGGTGGTTGGCGACCGGTGTCGGAAGGTTCTTGTCTTCGCTAAGTTCTACGCGGATCTCATCCGGAGCAAAGAGCATCGCTTGGCGGAGCGGCCGGGTGGGTCCCGCAGGGGAGACACTTTGGATAGTCGACCCAAAGCTTTTGGCGCGTTCGAGGGCGGCGTCCAGGTCCTTGATCAGAAAGCCGATGTGGTTCATGGCGGATCCGACGCTGCCTCCGGAGGGTGTCCCCTGCTGGAAGAGAATAATGGCGCCCGGAACCTCCACGCCTCTGAGACGTCCGAGTTGATAGGGCTTGGCCCCAACCACTTCGGTCCAAAACTTCTGCTGGGCGCCGATGTCTCGAACCAGCAAGTGGATATGTCCCATGGTCACGCCTGAATCGCCGGGCGCTGGTAATTGAGCCCACAATGCAGGAAGCAAGCCGAATAACAGGAGAAGCCGCATGAGTGCTGACATCATATGTCGGATAAAATGGAAATTCCAAGCACACCAAGTGCCTTGCTTTCTGCAGGGCGGGAACCGGGTTCACTATGATTCGAGTCGACGGGCTTAGTAAGCGCTACGCGCACACGACCGCAGTCAATAACATCTCGTTTGAAGTCGAGAAGGGGCAGGTTGTGGGCTTCCTCGGGCCGAACGGGGCGGGGAAGACGACCACCATGCGCATGCTCACGTGCTTCCTGCCACCAACTTCCGGGACGGCGAGCGTTGCAGGCTTCGATGTGTTGCAGAAGCCGCTCGAGGTGAAGAAGAGAATCGGCTACCTGCCGGAAGTTCCGCCGCTCTATCCGGATATGGAGGTTGGCGACTATCTCGAGTTTGTCGGCAAGCTCAAGGGACTCCGCGGTGCGGACTTGAAGAAAAGGATCGGCGAGGCTGCGGAACGCTGCGCGGTGGCGGACGTGAGCAACAAGCTGATTCAGAAGCTCTCTAAGGGGTACCGGCAACGCGTTGGGCTGGCTCAGGCCATCCTCCACAATCCGGATGTTCTCATCCTCGATGAGCCGACTGCCGGACTGGATCCGAAGCAGATTATCGAGACTCGGGATCTGATCAAGAGCCTGGCGGGCGATCACACGATCATCCTGAGCACGCACATCCTGCCGGAAGTCGAGCAGGTATGCGAGCAGGTGATCATCATCAACAAAGGCGTGTTGGTTGCCAAGGATACTGTGCAGAACCTCACCAATCGACTGCGAGGCGCTGAGGCCGTTGCGGTCGAGGTGGACGCAGGCTCGGCACCGTTGAACCCAGAGCAAGTACAGAGGCAGTTGGAGAACGTTCCCGGTGTGAGTCGGGTCCTACTCAAGGGACCGAAGCGCGCGGGTTTTGTTTTTGAAGTCGAAAGTGTGCAGGGAAGATCGGTGCGGGCGGATCTGGCCCGCGCAATCGTCGCGACGGGGTGGAATCTGCAGGAACTGCGTCCCGTCGCTTTGAGCTTGGAAGAGATCTTCCTCTCGCTGACAGGCGAAGCGCAAGCCGAAGAGAAGGCTGCAGTCGCTTCTGAAGTTCAGGAGGTTCCCGCCGAATGAGAAACGTGCTTACGATCTTTCAGAAAGAGCTTCGCAGTTATTTTGACTCGCCGGTGGCCTGGGGTTTGATGGCGTTTTTTGCCGTCCTGGCGGGGTTGATGTTTAACGGCGTTGTTCAGAACTTCATTTTCGTCGGTATCCAGACGCAGATGCAGGGACGTCCGGTGCCGCTCGATATGAACGAGTATGTGATCCGGCCGTTTTTCCTGAACATCAATGTTGTGGGCTTGTTCTTGATTCCGATGATCACGATGCGGACTTTCGCGGAAGAAAAGCGCACGGGCACCATCGAGCTGTTAGTGACCTCGCCGGTGCGGGATATCGAGATCATCATCGGCAAGTGGCTGGCCGCGACGGCCCTCTATATCATCATCACTTCGATCGCTCTGTTGGATTTGAGCGTGTTGTTCTTCTACGGGAAGCCGGACTGGAAACCCGTGGTGGTTGGATACCTGGGCCTGGTGTTGCAAGGTTCGGCCCTGTTGGCCATTGGATGCTTCCTGTCGTCATTGACACGGAATCAGATCATTGCGGGAGCCGGAACCTTTGCGGTGTCGTTGGCGCTATACATCATCACTTGGCTGACGGAATTCTCGCAGGATGCCTCGGCGAAGGCAGTTGGTTACATGTCGGTGTTACAGCATTATGAGCCCTTCTCGAAGGGCGTGGTCGATTCGAAAGACGTGGTTTTCTTCTTGACGCTAGCGTTCCTGGGGCTGTTTCTGACAGCGCGGTCCATGGAATCGATGAGGTGGAGGGCGTAATGAACACCGCTTGGATCCGATCGAGACAAACACAGTTTGGCGCTTATGCGACGTTTTACATCGTGATTGTGGTGGCCGCTCTGATTCTGGTCAACTACCTTGCGAACCGTCACAACAAGTCGATCGATACAACCGCTGAGAAGAAGTACAGCCTTTCGGATCAGACGGAGAAAGTCGTTAAGAACCTGAAGCAGGACGTCCAGATTACGTACGTCGATGAACAGACGAGGTTCACTGGAGCGAAGGATCTGTTGGATCGCTATGACAATCTGTCAACCCGGGTGAAGGTGAACTATTTGGATCCCGATAAGAAGCCGGAGCAGGCCCGGCTGATCGGGGCGAGGAACCTCGGAAACATCTTCGTGCAGGCGGGCGGACGGAAGGAAGAAGCGAAGTCGCTCACCGAGGAGGAGGTGACCGGAGCAATCATCCGGCTGTTCAAGAACGAAGTTCGGACGGTTTGTTCGTTGTCGGGGAGCGGCGAAGCGGGATTGGATTCGTCGGAGCGCGATGGGTATGCGAATGCCAAGACGGTCATGGAAGGCGACAACTTCCGTACAAAGACG
>DASQVJ010000439.1:0-5615 GCA_035640835.1 Bryobacteraceae bacterium | reverse complement strand
CAGCTGGCCGGGTTTTATCTGGTCGACGCTCGCGATCTGAACGAGGCTATTCAGATCGCGTCGAACATTCCTCCTGCGCGGATCGGATCCGTTGAGGTACGGCCCGTCCGGCAGCTTGAGGTCTGAATTTTTTCTGGTTATCGACACGATCGGTGTCGAAATTCGTTCGCGGCACTCGACAACGTAGTGGAGGTCAGCTTATGACGAAAGCAGAGACGACAGCCGATCACAAGGTCGTATCCCGAGAGCAATGGCTTGCAGCCCGCAAGGAACTGCTCGCCCGCGAGAAGGCCTTCACAAAGCAGCGCGATCAATTGGCGACGGAGCGACGAGCGCTGCCTTGGGTGAAGATCGAAAAACAATACCTTTTCGACGCCCCGGAAGGCAAGGTGACGCTTGCGGACCTGTTCGATGGCCGTAGCCAGCTCTTCATAAAACATTTCATGATGGGTCCTGGCCAGGTGGCGCAATGTGTCGGTTGTTCGCTTGAAGTGGACCATGTGGATGGACTCCTTGTTCACTTACAGAACCATGACGTGACCTATGCGGTAGTGGCACGGGCACCGATTGAGGAAATCGAAGCCGTTCGCAAGCGGATGGGTTGGCGCTTCCGATGGGTCTCATCCTACGCTTCGGATTTCAACTACGACTTCAACGTTTCGTTCACACCCGAGGAAATCGCCGCGGGTCGAGCGTTCTATAACTACGGATACGAAAACCCTTGGTTGGAGGACCGCTCGGGCGACAGCGTGTTCTTCAAGGATCAGGCCGGACAGATCTTTCACACTTACTCGACGTTCGGTCGAGGCGGCGAGGAGTTTCTGGGGATATACCGCTATCTGGACGCGACGCCAAAGGGTCGCGATGAGAATGGCCCTTACCATACACTCGCGGACTGGGTGCGACCCAAGAACGCGTATGGCAGTGAGGGCTTTGTCGAAGGCAACGGGCGTTACCACCAGCCGTCGTGCGGATGCAACGTCCACGGGTAGAGATCGCTCAGGAGGACCACACCGTGAATACGTGCGGTTGCTCGAAGCCCGCTTCGCGGCGATCGAGTCGATCTTTCGATCTCTTCGCCTCAATTTTCCCGGGGGCCGTGCTGGCGTTGTTGCCGAAGTGTCCGGCATGCCTGGCAGCCTACGTGACAGCGTGGACTGGATTGGGGCTTTCGTTTTCAATTGCAATGCATTTACGCACAGCAATGTTGGCTCTCTGCGTGATCGCGTTGCTGTACCTCGTCGTACAAAGCGTGCGCCACTTTGGCGCCAGACTCACAGTTCTGTAGTCACGCCGTTATAGGCAATTTGAATAAGGAGATAAGACTTATGGAGACAAAGACGAAACCTACTCATGAGCAGGCGCAACTGCACCTGCAAGTGTATGACCTCCGCCGTGAGGCCCGGTTGCGCCAGGCACGCGACTGGTTCTTCAAGAACTACCACGGGAAGACTCTCGAGGATTTCATGCGCATCGCAGCGCCCGGCTCGGAAGAGGGAGCGTTTGTGGGAATGGTGATGGGCTACTGGGAGCAAGCCTGCGCCCTTCTCGATTACGGCCTTCTTCACGAGGATCTCTTCTTCGAAACCGGTGGGGAGTTCTTTGGTGTGTGGGAACGCCTTAAACCCATCGTCCCGGAGGCACGCGAGCGGTTCCTGGATAAACAGTTCCTCGCGCACCTGGAAAGCGCCGCACAGCGCTACGAAGCCTGGTCGGAACGCCGCAATCCCGGCCACGTTGAAGCGATGCGGCAGTTCATGAAGCAGATGGAATCCCAATTGGCGACAGCAGCCAAGAGTTAAGTGTGGATGGTGAGGCGTCGCCTCGTTGGTGGCGCCTCATCCGATGTTGGTCCTACATCTCTGATCGCACCTCCCAACGGCTACCATGGTGGATGACGAGGGACGCGAGGCGCTTCCGTCTACATTCTCCGTAGAGGTCGCGTTTCACTCCGTTCCTCAAGCGTCGGGCCTTTCTCAGGCCGAGGCTTATGACGGCTCCGCATTCCACCACGGTCAGCGACTCTGTCGGGGCGATTTACCAAGTCGAGTCACGTCGTGTGCTCGCTACTCTGATCCGACTACTCGGAGATTTCGACCTTGCTGAGGAAGCACTCCATGAGGCTTTCACCGCGGCCCTCGAACAGTGGCCGGGAGACGGTGTGCCCGCGAATCCTCACGCCTGGCTTATTTCAACCGGTCGGTTTAAGGCCATCGATACCCTGCGCCGCCGCGCCCGTTTCGATGCTTCCGTAGCGGAGCTTGCGATGCGAATCGAGATCAGCGGACCCGATACGGGCGCTCAGGATGAGGCTGTGGGCGATGATCGCTTGCGATTGATCTTCATCTGCTGTCACCCGGCATTGCCCCCGGACGCGAGGATCGCGCTGACATTGCGGGAAGTATGCGGGCTGAAGACCGAGGAAATCGCAGAAGCTTTCCTCACGTCGGCGCCCACGATCGCTCAGCGAATCGTACGCGCGAAGGCAAAGATTCGTGATGGTCACATTCCCTATGAGGTGCCGTCACGGGTTAATCTTCCGGAGCGGCTGGACGCTGTGCTGCATGTGATTTACCTGGTGTTCAACGAAGGGTACTCTGCATCCTCGGGTAGGTCGTTGACACGTCCCGAGCTTTCGAGTGAGGCGATCCGTCTGGGGCGGCTGCTGTTGGAGTTGCTACCGGAAGCTGAAGTCATGGGCCTGCTGGCGCTCATGTTGTTGCACGAGTCACGGCGAGGTGCGCGTGCCACGTCGGATGACGATTTGGTTTTGCTCGAGGATCAGGATCGATCACTCTGGAACCGCGAAATGATCACCGAGGGAGTGGCGCTTGTCGAGAGAGCGCTGCGTGCGCGCGAGTTCGGTTCCTACACCCTGCAGGCTGCGATCGCTGCGGTCCATGCAGAGGCGCCTAGTGCTGCCGAGACCGATTGGGCTCAGATCGTAGGTCTATATGAAGTGCTGGCGCAAGCAGATCCGTCCCCTGTTGTCGAGCTGAACCGCGCCGTGGCAGTGGCTATGCTTGACAGCCCCGCCGAGGGCCTTGCTCGAATCGACGAGATCCTGGCGCGCGGCGATCTGCAGAACTACCACCTCGCACACGCAGCACGGGCCGAGTTGTGCCGGCGTTTAGGAAGAATCGCAGAAGCGCGGGCGTCATATGAACGTGCGCTCGAGCTGGCGAAGCAGGAACCTGAGCGCAGATTTCTGATGCGGAGACTGATCGAGTTGCCGGCTTCATAAGTCGGTTCCGACCGGCAGTTGCCTAGCGGTCGAGACGGCGCCGGAAGCAGCTAGTAGCACGAGAGCAGCCAAAGCGCGCTGCATGTTCATTTTGTTGAGATGGGTTGTTGCTGTTGTTCCTTTTGGTCTTTCTTGTCGAGCCCTGAGAGTGAGCGCACGTAGGCGGTAATCTTCCAGATCTGATCATCAACGATTCGGCCACCGAATGCGGGCATGCCGTTGGGGCGGCCTTCTACGATCGTCGAATAGATGTGTGCCGGGCTGCTTCCATAGATCCACTTGTCATCCATCAACGCAGGGCCTATGCCGCCTCCGCCCTTGAAGTGGCAGCCCGAGCAGTTGTACTGGTTGTAGAGCTTCTGGCCTTCGCCGATGGCCACGACATTCCCTTCATACGGATTCTGGCGCTGGCGCACGGGGACACGTGAACCTCCGGGTATCAGATCCGATAGGCGATTGCCATATTCGAGCGTGGCAGCCTGGGCTGAATTGGATACCTGTTCGGAGGATCGCCGGCAACCAGCGGTCAGCGCCAACGCTGCGAATAGTGCCAGGTCATGGAAGCGAAAACACATAGATCGTGCCTCCGGGTGCAGTGTGCTGCGGCAGGTCTTTCATCGCCCCAACAAAGCCCAGCGCGGCGGTCTCATCGCGCGAGTCGAGAATGCCGGGGACAATCACTCCGGGCCAGCCACCAACTCCGTCAGCGATCGCGATGTACTGCTTGCCATCGGGACCCTTAAAGCTGATCGGCTGGCCGATTATTCCAGAACCCGTGCGAAATTGCCAGAGCAGTTGCCCGGACCTCGCATCAACAGCTTTGAACCAGCGGTCCATGGTGCCGTAGAAGACGACATCGCCGGCCGTTGCGAGCGCGCCGCTCCAAGCTGGAAAGGATTCCTTGATGCTCCAGATCTTTCGGGCTTGCACCGGATCCCAGGCGCTGAACTCGCCGCGATGGCCGCCCGGCCCTGCGTACATCTTCACCGATGCGCCCACGTAGGGCGTGCCTGCAATGTAGTTCGCCTCAACGCCCTCCATCTCCATGCAGAGATTGTTGTGCGGGATGTACAGGAGCCTGGTGCGGGGCGACCATGACGACGGTTGCCAATCTTTGCCGCCCGGTGCCGCGGGGCAGATGTCTCGAACCGTCTTGCCGAAGCCTGTGGCCTTGTCGTGGTTCTCGATTGTTTTTCCGGTCTTCAGATCAAAGCCCTTGCTCGTAGTAGTGTGGACAAACATATCGGCCGAGAGCACCTCACCGGTCTCACGGTCGAGGACATACATGAAGCCGTTGCGCTCCGGCCGCACCAGCACCTTCCGATCCCGGCCCTTGATCGGCAAAGTGAGCAACACGTTCTCATTGATGCCGTCGTAGTCGTATAGATCGTGCGGGCTCCACTGGTAAGCCCAGACGGCTTCACCCGTATCCGGATCGCGAGCAAAGATGCCGCACGTCCACTTGTTCTCGCCGGGGCGGATGTCGGGATTCCAGGGGCCAGGATTTCCCGTTCCGTGGTAGATCAGGTTTAACTCGGGATCGTAGGAGATCCAACCCCATACGGAGCCTCCGCCGATTTTCCAATGGTCATTGGGCCATGTTTTGGCACCGAGATCTTTGCCGCGATCCTGCGGATAGAAAGGCTTGAAGCGCGGTCCGATCAACACATCTGCATCGGGCCCGGTGCTGTAGGCTCTCCAGACCATCTTGCCCGTGGCTGCGTCGAGCGCGGTGATCCAGCCTCGCACCCCGAATTCGCCGCCGCTGTTGCCGATAAGGACCTTGCCCTTGACGACAATGGGCGCCATGGTCATCGACTCACCCATGTTGATGTCGCCGACCTTGGCTTTCCAGACCTCTTTGCCGGTGGCCGCGTCGACAGCTACTGTGTGCATGTCGAGCGTGTTGTAAATGATCTTGCCTTCCCAATAAGCCGCGCCACGATTCACCACGTCACAGCACGCGACTCCCTGGGCTGCTGAGCTGGGAGACGGATGGTATTCCCACTTTTTCGCCCCTTGATTCCGCAGGTCGAGCGCATACAGCACATTCGGAAACGGCGTGACGAAGTACATCGTGTCGCCGACAACCAACGGCGCAGCTTCGTGCCCCCGTACCAGGCCGGTGGAGAAACTCCAGGCGAGCTTGAGATTTTTCACGTTTCCCGTGTTGATCTGGTCGAGGCCGCTGAACCGGTGATTGGCGTAGTCTTTCGGCGCCATCAGCCATTGCCCATCATCCGGCTGGGCGCTGTTTGACGCGATGACATTTCTCACTTCAGCGCGTCCGGTCTCTCGCTGGCGCGCTGGTTCACGATTGCACCCGGCAAAGAGTGCTGCGCACAGCGTTAGAACTATTGGAAAGCGCTTC
>DASQVJ010000438.1:0-5889 GCA_035640835.1 Bryobacteraceae bacterium | reverse complement strand
CCCGTTTTCTACATGAACTACAACCTGTACCCACAGGCGGTGCCGTGGAACGACACCATCAGCAAGGCCGTCAAGATTCTTAAGGGAACCGAGTTCACAATAACTCGCCCGAGGGATTTGTGGTTTGCGGTAACGGAAATGGTTTCGCGCATCGTAAAATTGAAACAAGAAAGACGTTTAGCTACGTCTGCTTCAGAGTAGGTCATGAAGATTCCAGGTTTGTTGCTCGTGGGCGGGCTCGTCTCGCTCTCACTGCCATGTTCAGCCCAAGCGCCGTTTAGCAAGCGCCTGGGGGATTATCCTCAGCGCTTGGCGCCCTATGTCCCTTCGCCGCAAGCGATTGTGGACAAGATGCTGGAAATGGCCGAGCTCAAGCCCGGCGAACTTCTTTATGACCTGGGTTGTGGCGATGGACGCATTCCCATCACCGCAGCTCAACGCTACCGCGCCCGTGGCATCTGCGTCGAGATCGCAGAGGCCCTCGTAAGATCGGCTGAGCAACAGGTACGGCGCGCAAACCTGCAAGACCTGGTCAAGGTGATCCACGCCGACATTATGGAAGTCGACCTCAATTCTGCGGACGTGGTGACCATTTATCTCGAGACCTCGTCGAATGACAAGCTGAAACCGGTTTTCGAAAGGAAGCTGAAGCCCGGCGCTCGCGTCGTGTCCCATGACTTCGCTGTTCGCGGCTGGACGCCGATCCGCACCGAGAAGCTGGAGTCCTACAATCGCTCTCACATCATCTACGTGTACGAGATGCCCGGCAGGAAATAATGTCGGTGTGAGGTCTCACCGGCTCTTTCTGTTCCTCTCAACCGCAGCCCTGTGCGTTGCACAGGTCGCCACCGACCATCCTTCGATCGCAGACATCAGTGCGTACCAGCGCGTTCGTGCCGGCAAATCCGAAAGTGGGGCTTCAGTCTACGTCCTGGTTCGTGAGAAGGGGGCGTCGGCCTACGAAGCCGCACGTGCCCAAGGCCGTTGGTACTCGGTCAACGAGGATTTGGGCAAGGGCGATTCTTTTGGGTTTTTCTTTAGCAACAACCTGGGAATGTATGAGATCGGCGATAGTGCGCCGCTCGGCGAGCGCGGCACCATCACGGTCGTACTGCAGCGTCCGGCTCAGATCACCCTCATCAAGGACAGCTCCGTAGTCGCCGAGAGCGAGACCGCACGACTCACATTCATCATCAAAGAGCCCGGAGCCTATCGGACGATCGTCAGCATGCCCGAAGGCACAGGACGCCGCGAGTGGATCCGAACGCAACCGATACGGATCACCAGCACACCGCCAGTTATCCCTGCATCGACACGAAAGCTCGCCCCCGTCGCGAAGAAGCTGAATCTGTCCTACGTCGAGGGCTCGAGTCTCGATAAGCAGAAGCTGGATATCTTCCCATCGATCAAGACCTCGAAGCCCTCGCCCGTCTTGTTCTTCGTCCATGGCGGATATTGGCGAGGAGGCGATCGCTCCATTTATCGCCATATGGGCGAGGCGTATGCGAACGAGGGCATCACAGTCGTCATCCCGAGCTATCGCCTGCAGCCCGGCGCTCCGCATCCTGCACAGATCGAAGATGTGGCTGCCGCTTTCGCCTGGACCGTTGCCAACGTTTCAAACTACGGAGGCGATCCCAAGAAGATCCACATCATGGGTCATTCAGCCGGCGGACATCTTGTTTCACTTCTCGCCTCCAACCCGACCTATCTTGCGAAACATGCATTAACCAGCAAATCGATCGCGTCGGTGATCTCCATCAGCGGCCTTTACGATGTGCGCCGCATGCCGGAATATTTCGGTACGGACATCGAATCGCGCACGGCCGCATCTCCTCTGCTCAACTTGAAGCCCGGCCTCCCGCCGTTCCTGATTCTCTGGGCTCACCAGGACTATCCGACTCTGCCCATGCAAGCTCGCATCTTCAATGCAGCCGCCGACACGATCGGCGTAAAATCGACCATTCGTGACATTCCGCAGGAGAATCATGTTTCGATCATGCGCCGGGCCGCTGACCCTTCGAGCGAGCTGGGCGAAACGATCCTCAAGACTATTCGATGACCAAACGCTTTGACGTTCTCGGCATCGGTCTCAATGCGACCGACACCCTCATTCTTTTACCCAAATTTCCGCCCTACGCCGGCAAGGTTCCTTTCGCAGAGGAACGCATCAGTCCAGGTGGACAGGTCGCGAGCGCGATCGTGGCCTGTGCGGCGCTCGGATTGCGGACCAAGTACATCGGCACCGTCGGCGATGACGAAAGGGGGAAGATCCAGCTTGCAAGCCTGCGTGACAGCGGCATCGACCTCTCTGACGTCTACGTCCGGCCTGATTGCCCGAACCAGACCGCGTACATCCTGATCGATCAAACAACGGGTGAACGCACGGTTCTGTGGGCCCGGCCCGATTGTCTGCGCCTTCATGCCGACGAGATCCGGCCCGAGTTCGTCGCCGACACGCGCTTGCTACACATCGATGGGCACGACACCGCTGCTGTCGCCAGAGCTGCTGAACTTGCGCGCTCGATGGGTGTCCCTGTGACGGTCGACGTAGACACGGTGTATCACGGCTTCGAGCGCGTCTTACCCAACGTGGATTACCTGGTGGCAAGCTCGGAGTTCCCCGTCCAGTGGACCAATGAGCGGGACCCTTTTCGTGCACTCGAGCTGATCCAGGAAGAGTACGGGATGCGTGTCGCAGCGATGACACTGGGAGCACATGGAGCTCTCGCACGATGCGATGGGCGCTTTTATTACTCGCCCGCGTTCATCGTAAACTGCGTCGATACCACTGGCGCAGGCGACGTCTTCCACGGTGCCTTCTGTTACGCTGTTCTTCAGCGCATGCCTCTCCAGGAGGCGCTCGACTTCTCCAATGCCATGGCCGCTCTGAACTGCACTGCTATCGGCGCCCGTGGCGGCATTGCTAACCTCGAACAGGCCCGCGCCATGCTTTCCCGTACTGAGCGACGCTCGAATAAGCAGTATGAAGCAGCCGCCCGAGGCTGACCTGAATGATTCCTCTTCGCGATACGCAGCCGAGCCACTCGAAGCCAATCGTCACCGGCCTCATCATTCTCTTCAACGTTCTCGCCTTCTTCTACGAAATCTCACTCGAACCATACACGCTGAACCACTTCATCATGGTCCACGGACTAGTTCCCGATCGCTTCGAGCCCGTCGACCTTTTCACGTCCATGTTCCTGCATGGCGGCTGGATGCACCTGATCGGCAACATGTGGTTCCTCTGGATCTACGGTGACAACGTCGAGGACATTCTTGGACATGGCAAATTTCTGCTCTTCTACATACTCTGCGGAGTTGCCGCAGGCCTGGTTCACCTGATCACCAATCCGTACTCGCGAGTCCCTACTGTTGGCGCAAGTGGTGCCATCGCCGGAGTGATGGGCGCGTACATGGTGAAGTTCCCGCATTCCCGTATCCTTACTCTGGTTCCGGTGTTCGTCTTCCTCACCACCATTGAGGTTCCGGCCGTCCTCATCCTCGCTTACTGGTTCCTCATTCAGATCTTCAGTGGTGTTGGCACCGTTGCTACGGCGGCGAATGTGTCGCGGGGAGGCGTCGCGTGGTTTGCCCATGTCGGTGGATTCATAGCAGGCGCTGTTCTCGTCAATCTCTTAGGTCCGAGAGACCGCTACCGTAACCGGGGCGACCTCCGTTGGTAGACGTCCTCGCGGTCGCGGCACACCCTGACGATGTCGAGCAGACATGCGGAGGGACACTCCTTCGCATGCAGGAAGCCGGATACCGGACGGGAGTGCTCGATCTCACGGCCGGTGAGATGGGCACCCTCGGCACTCCCGAAATTCGACTCCTCGAAGCAGACCAGGCCGCCCGCATCCTTCGGCTGTCCTGGCGCGGCAACATGCGATTCGCGGACGCCCACGTTCGCAACTCGCTCGAGTATCGGAACGCTTTGGCCCTAACGATCCGCCACCTGCGTCCGCGAGTCGTCATTGCTCCCTACTGGGAAGCTCGACACCCCGACCACGCCCATGCCGGCGAGCTCACCGCTGAGGCCTGTTTTGTCGCGGGCCTTCGCAAACTCGACCCTTCGAGCGAGCCGCATCGTCCGTTCAAGCTTGTCTTCTCTTCGTTGTACGCACGCGTCGACCCCACGTTTGTCGTGGACATTACGCCATGGTTCGACCGGCGCATGCAGTCGCTGTTCGCTTACGAATCGCAGTATGGAGCCAAAGGCGGCCCGCTCTTCCCCGCCCGCCAGGAAGTCCTCGAGCGTCACGCCGCAATTGCCCGATACTACGGAAACTTCATTGGCGCGCGATACGGCGAGCCTTTCGTGATGCGCGAAGTGATGCGCGTCGACGATATCGCAGCACTGCCAGTACGAAGCTTTTAATTAGCTCCCCGCGATTCTGTCGACTTCTGTCTCCTGACTCCCATATCCCGCAGGGCTATCATCGGCGGAGCCGCTGCGCCCTCAATGTCCGCCCCGCAAAACTCGAAACACCTTCGCCGCGATCACGCCGACACCGAGTCCCGCACCCACGTTCGATGCAATCGATTCTGCTGGCAGTGAGCGGTCGTCGTGACGCAAACCGCTTCCTCCCGCAGCGACTTCATGAGGCAGTTCCCTCTTATCAGCATCCTCGAGTCTCTCGGGAACATGCTTCGGCTTGCGTTCTTTGCGCCTGGTCAACAAATCGGTGCCGTGTAGCCGCGAGTAAGCCTGCGTCAATTCGGCCCCATAGAAAAAGATCTGCGACGAATAGTAGACCCAGACCAGCAGCAGCACAAGCGACCCCGCGGCTCCATACGTGCTCCCAATGCTCGCCTTACCGAGATAGAGGCCGATCACAAATTTTCCCATCGAGAACAAAATCGCGGTGAAAATGGCCCCGGGCAGCACATCACTCCAGGCGATGTTTGCTGCCGGCACAAACTTGAAGATCGCTGCAAAAACGATCGTAATTACAATCAGCGGCGCCAGGAAATTCAGTAGTTGAAGCACAAACTCCGGCACGGGCAGAAGGTGCGAAAGAAGAGTGCCGATCAGCGAGATGGCAGCGCTCACTGCCAGCGACACCACCAATAGAAACCCGCAGCCTAGCACCAGACCCACCAAATAAGACCGCTCTTTAATGGTGGCTTTAATTCCGCCCGTAGGCTCCTGAACGTCCCACACCTTGTTCAGTGACGCTCTCAGCTCGCCGACAACGGAAGTGGCGCCCCAAAGCAGGGTTAGCGCACCCAGGATGGACGCCATCGTCCCCGTACCCTTGTTTCGAGCGCCGGCGATCATGCTCTCAATGGCGCGCCCGCCTTCCAGTCCAACGAGCCCCGAAATCTGCGACATCAACTCGCCCCGAGCCGCTTCCTCGCCCAACAGAAAGCCTGCTACGGCAATGGTGATGATCAGGAGAGGCGCAACGGATAGCGCCGTGTAGTAGGCAAGCGCTGCCCCCATGCGCGGGGCTTCATCTTTAGTGAAATCCTTGTAAGCTTCCACCGCCAGTTGCTTGATGGTCGGCCAATTCCAGGTCACAGTGTGTTGCGGCACGCGAAGGCACCTCTGCGATACGACGCCCTCTTCCGAAGCAGTGTTACGCCGAACGGCTTACCAGGTCACCCCGCGAGCACTCAGTTCGCGCTGGATCTGAGCCGCATTCTCAAACACCACAGCGTCAATACCCGCCATCTTTGCCCCTTCAACGTATTGCGGGATGTCGTCAGTGAAAAAGATCTCTGAAGGCTCGCAGTTCGCTCTCCGGATCGCCTCCTCATAAATCCTCGGACTCGGCTTCATGGCGCCGACTTTGTAACTCAGGATCTTGTCATCGAAGTGGCGCAAAATCGGATAGTTGGCCTCGATCATCTCGAAATGAATCGCATTGGTATTTGATAACA
>DASQVJ010000437.1:0-3577 GCA_035640835.1 Bryobacteraceae bacterium | reverse complement strand
ATACCGGAGGCAATCGCACTCCGTTCGACACTTTCCAAATCTTCGGCACGGTTACCAAAGTCACCGGCAAGCACAGCATCAAGATGGGCACGGACATGCGCGAGCTGCGTGAGAGCTCGGCCAGCTATGGCAACTCGGTCGGCCGTTATCGCTTTACCAACGATTGGACGCGAGGACCACTGTACACATCGCCAGGCGGTCCTGTGGGACAGAGCCTTGCATCGTTGATGCTGGGCCTGATCACCAACAACGACAACAGCAACTATGAGATTCAGCCGTATCGAACACAGCAGTCGCGCTACTACGCCTTCTTCATCCAGGACGATTGGCGAGTAAGCTCAAACCTGACGATCAACGCGGGTCTGCGCTACGAGCGCGAGACTGGCACCAAGGAGCGCTTCAACCGGACAACGATTGGATTCGACCCGAATGCGCAGCTTGCGGTCACCGATGCCGCACGAGCAGCGTATGCCGCGAATCCGAATCCTCTCCTGTCCCCGGCGAGCTTCAATCCGCGCGGTGGCGTGCTGTTCGCATCACCAGGCAACCGCGAAGCGTACTCGACTTATCCGTACGCATTTGCGCCGCGCTTTGGATTTGCCTGGTCGCCTTCGATGCTCGGAGCCGGGAAGACTGTGCTTCGCGGCGGCTTCGGCATCTTCTACTACACGATCGGCACCCAAGGTGTCTATCAGCCGGGATTCAACGCCCGCACTCCGATCACTGGGACGCTCGACAACTATCTGACTCCAGCCGCTACCCTCAGCAATCCATTTCCAACTGGAATCAGTCAGCCGCTTGGCGCAGCCGAAGGTGTGAACACGTTCGTCGGACAGAACCTGACGGTGTACGACAACAGGCAGGCTCAGCCGTACACCATTCGCTGGAACTTCAACATCCAGCGCGAGCTTTCGCGCAACCTGGTGCTTGAACTCGGGTATATGGGTAGCCGGTCAGTGCACATCTATGAAACGCGCAACTCGACTGATACCGACATTGACATGAACGCGGTGCCTGCGCAGTATCTGAGCCCGAGCACGACTCGCGATCAGGCAACGATCACCAGATTGCAGGCGTCTACGCCAAATCCATTTGCGGGGCTCTTGCCCGGCACCACGCTCAATGGCAGCACGGTGCAGGTGCAGCAACTCTTACGGCCGTTCCCGCAATTCGCCGGGAACTCGGGTGTCCGCATCGCGGGCATGAACAACGGATACAGCAACTACAATGCGCTGATGGTGCGCTTGGAGCGCCGCTACGCCAATGGTCTCCAGCTCACTACGAATTACACATGGTCGAAGCTCAATGAGGCGACGCGCCGTCTCAACCCCACTATTCCGGTGCTCGAGTACCGAATCGCCAATGAAGACCGGCCACATCGTTGGGTGTTCGGGTTCAATTACGACCTTCCGTTCGGTCGTGGGCGGCACTTCGGTGGTGGTGTGAGCCGGTGGGTCGATGCCGTGATCGGAGGCTGGAGCACAAACGGCATCTGGACGATTCAATCAGGCGAACCGATCAACTTCGAGGATCGCAACGCGATCTATCTTGGGGGCGATTGGAAGGTCAAGGGCCACAACGGAGGATTCGACCGACAGGTGTTCGATCCCACGGTGTTCAACCGCAACCCTCAACAGCAGCTCGATCTCAACGTCCGCTACTTCGGAAGCCGCTTTAGTAATGTTCGCGGTGACTACACCAACAATATCGACTTCTCAATCATCAAAGCTTTCCAAATCTTTGAGAGGCTCAATGCGCAACTTCGCGGCGAGGCGTTCAACCTGGCGAATCGGCCGCAGTTCAGCAATCCTGAAACGGACATGCTGAATCAGAACTTCGGCAAGTCGACAGGCCAGTCAAACAATCCACGCTCCATTCAGCTTGGCTTGCGACTGAGATGGTAATCGTTTGATTTCGGGGGCCGCTCGACGAGGGCGGTCCCTCCCTCCTCTAAGGGCATGCAGTTCCTGCTACATGCCACAATGAAGGTGTCCCCATGACAGGCCACGAAGTCCGCCAAAAGTTTCTCGATTTCTTTGCTGCTCGCGATCACCGCATCGTTCGAAGCTCGTCACTCGTCCCTGCGAACGATCCCACGTTGCTGTTCACCAACGCAGGCATGAACCAGTTTAAAGACGTGTTTCTCGGGATGGAGAAGCGCGACTATTCGCGAGCCACAACCGCGCAGAAATGCGTCCGCGCCGGCGGAAAACATAACGATCTGGAGAACGTTGGATACACACGGCGCCATCACACGTTTTTCGAGATGATGGGCAACTTCTCCTTCGGCGATTACTTCAAGAGTGATGCCATCGACTTCGCCTGGGACCTGGTGACCAATCATTACGGATTGCCGAAGGATCGTCTTTATGTGACGGTGTTCCGCGAAGACGACGACGCGGAAGAACTTTGGCAGAAGGTGGCGGGCGTTCCTAAGAGCCGGATCTTCCGGCTGGATGAGAAGGACAACTTCTGGCAGATGGGCGATACAGGTCCGTGTGGACCTTGCTCGGAGATCCACTATGATCTTGGTCCAGGAGCGGCATCGCCGGGTCATGAACATGAGCAGTTTCCGTTGGATGGCGGCGGCCGATTCGTAGAGATCTGGAACCTGGTCTTCATGCAGTTCGATCGGTCTGCAGAGGGTGTCCTGTCTCCCCTGCCCCGCCCGTCAATCGACACAGGCCTTGGTTTGGAGCGGGTCGCCGCAATCCTGCAGGGCAAGCTCTCGAACTACGAGTCCGACCTGTTGTTCCCAATCATCGAGTTTGCCGGCAATCTCTTTGGCGTTTCGTACGGTGAAGAAGCGGATCGCACGAGCACGGTGCTTCGCATCTGCGCTGACCATGCGCGCGCGACATCGTTCCTGATTCACGATGGAGTGGTACCTGCGAACGAAGGAAGAGGCTACGTGCTTCGCAAGATCATGCGTCGCGCCATGCGAAATGCTCGCATGATCGGCGTGCAGGATCCGTTCCTTCACAAGCTGACCGGTTTCGTTGCCGAGCACATGAAGCCTGCCTATCCCGAGTTGATGGAGTCAGTGGATCGTGTGGCGCGAATCGTGAAGGAAGAGGAGCATCGTTACGCAACGACGTTCCAAGTGGCCGAACGGGTGTTCCGCGATGAAGCCAAGATGGCTGTAGGTGGTCTGCTGCCCGGACCTGCCGCCTTCAAGCTGTACGACACCTACGGGCTGGCGCTCGATGAACAGCAGGAGATGGCCCGTGAATTCGGGTTGAGCATCGATCTCGAGGGCTTCGACCATGAGATGGAGCGCCAACGCGAAACGGCTCGTGCTTCATGGAAAGGCGCGGAGAAGGCGCAGATCGACCCGATCTATCGAGAGCTTCACGCACACCATCCGACGCAATTCCTTGGCTACGAGACGCTCGAAGCCGAGGCGATTGTGGTGGCCTTACCGAAGGAAGGCGAGGTGATTCTCGATCGCACGCCTTTCTATGCGGAAGCCGGCGGCCAGGTAGGAGATCAGGGAGGCCTGTATTCGTTGACCACGGGCGAGAAGCTTGCGGATGTGCTGTCTGCTTATGCTCCCGTGAAGGGTCTGACGGTGCAT
>DASQVJ010000436.1:0-8327 GCA_035640835.1 Bryobacteraceae bacterium | reverse complement strand
ACCAGAAACGTGTACTGAACAGTGCCGGTTTTCGGCACCTGATACCCCGGCACCCGCACAATCAGATCCGGCTGACCGAGAGTCCACTGCGATTTCTCGACCTTCGCCGGATCAGGAATGGCATTCGATTCGCTCCCTTTTGCCCCGCCGTCCACCCACGCAATCAGCTTCGTTCGTTCCGACTCCGGCAACGACCGGTTGTTCAGGAAGTGAGGACTCGTCGCATCGTCGGCATGCCACGGCGGCATCGACCGGCGCACAACCGCCTCGCGGATTGCGCGAGCCCACGGCCTGGCTTCACGGTACGTGGTCAAGGGCATCGGGCCAATCTCGCCTGCTTTGTGGCAGGTTGCACAGCGAGTCGCAAAGATCGGTTGGACATCGCTCCAGTCAGGGACGCCGCAGATGGCAAGCCCTCCGAGGAAAGCTCCGAGTATCAGCGTACGCAACATCACCCGAAATCTTATAAGTTACGGCACTCCGGCACAAGCGCCGGTTATCCCGAGCTGCTCAGCGTAGTCACCGCCGCGTGAACCAAAGCCACAAAGGCGAGGAAGCTCCCGAGAGGAAGTTCGTAAGTAGCCATGCTCTTTCGAGTGATCGCGATGAAGAGCAGCCCGACAACCGTTCCAAGAACCGAACCATACAGCAGCACCGTCAGTGCACCCGAGAGCCCCGTGAACGCTCCGATCATCGCGATCATCTTCACGTCGCCAAAGCCAAGTCCCTCGCGTTTTCGGATCCTCTCGTACAGCCATCCCGTAAGCCACAGAAACGCACTCGGCACGAAAGCGCCGAGACCCGATTCCACCAGCGACGTCTGCCACAACGGCGCGCCTGCAGGAAGGATCAGATACCCAAACAGCACCGGGAGGTGAGCCAACGGTGCGAAGAGTAGGCCCAACACGATGCCGCTTTTCGTGAACTCGTCCGGCAAGATCCGGGTTTCGAGATCTGTGAACAGCAGAGCCACAAGGTACGCCGCGTACAGACAAAATCGAGCAGCCGCCCAGCTAAGCCCCAGTTTATAGACCCCAAGAAAGAACACCACGCCGGTCAGCAGCTCGACAACCGGATACCTCCACGAGAACCTGGCCTTGCAATAGCGACACCTTCCACCGAGCAAAAGGAAGCTCAGAACGGGAATGTTGTCGTACCAGGCAATCTGCTTCTCACATTCAGGACAAAACGAGCGCGGGCGAACAACCGACAGGTCCCTCGGGAGGCGATAAATGCAGACGTTGAGGAAGCTTCCAATCAGCAGACCGAACGCAAAGGCAAACCACGCTTCAATCAACTCAGCACCGTCCGATAAGCCTCCACGGTTCGTTCAAGCATATGTTGCTTCGTAAATTGACTCTCGACGAAAACTCGGGCCCTTTTGCCCAAATCGGCTCGATTCGCGCAAACTTTATGTATTGCTTCCGCGATGCGGTGAGGCTCGTTGTCCACCAGCAAACCCGTCTCTCCGGACTTCACGATTTCGGGAAGCCCTCCCACCCGGCTCGCCACGACAGGAACACCGGCAGCCATTGCGTGCAGCGCAGCGGACCCTAATCCCTCGGCGTACGAGATATAAACGAAGACGTCGGCACGCTGCAGATCGTCGACCAGCGACTCTGCCCAGCGCACTTGAAAGCCGCCAATAGCGGCCGCTTGCTCCAACAAGCCTGAGCCCTTCGCAGGATCGGCGCTTCGAATGGCCACGATGCCGCCTCCCCTGGAAAGCTGCTCGGGCAAATCGACGCCATCGCAGACCACGCTGATCTTCGACCTCGGCACGCCGGCAGCTTCGAGTCTAGCCGCGACGAACTCAGAGACGGCAAGATAACGCGCCGCCCTCGAGTATTTCCAGCGCGACACCGGGCCACGCTTCACGGGGAAAGCCACACGCCGCGACACCACAAGGGGCTTCGAGCTCAACAGCGCGAGCCACTGATGAGCGTTCGCATCATGCGCATGCACCAGGTCGACCTCCGAGAGGTGCTTTCGCAAGGTCCTGAGATTTGCCGCTTCCACGTGCATAGAGCGCGCGAGTGCCGCGTGGTAGAGAGGCGAACCAGCACGCGCCAACAGCAACGCATCCGACCCGAGCGCTTCCACAAGTGCCAGGGCCTGATACTGCCCCCCGCGCAACTCACGTCCGAGATCCAGATGCAACGTCCGCATCTTCCGACTCAGCGCCGCGGACTCATCATCCGAGCTTTCGCATGCTTCAGGAAGTTGTAGAACGCGGCCATCTGAGCAATGGTCAAACCCTCGAGCCCGTCACGATATCCCTGCTGCAGGAAATACGTGCGTAGAAACGTCCACATCGGATCGCACACAAGCTTGGTCCAACCGTTATGCGCATTCTGAGAGACCAACTGCTCGGCAGCAAGCGTGGTGTAGCGATCGAGCGTCTTCAGATGCTCGCTCAAAGAGTCGCACGTGAAGTGCAGAAGGTCCGACTCCAGGTGACCGATTGTTCCGTCGACTTGCACCGACTCATGAACATACTGGCCGACCCACCGCGCACGCTCACGATGATACAAGCGCACCTTGCGATCGGGATACCACCCCGAGTGCAGAATCCAACGCCCGAGATACTGCGCCAGCCGCGGCATCGTGTAGGCATCGTGGCGCGGCCCGTTCTTCTTGATTTGCCAGATCTCCGCCTCGAGCGCCTCACTCAGCGCTTCATCTGCATCGATCGAGAGCACCCAGTCATATCTCGCATGTTCAGCCGCGAAATTCTTCTGACGCGCGTAGCCTCCCCAGGGACTATCGATCACGCGAGCGCCTAACTTAGCCGCCAACTCCGGAGTGCGATCCGTTGAGCCGCTATCCACCACCACGATCTCATCGCAGCATCGCAGGCTCTCCATGGCTCGGGCGATGTTGCGTTCTTCGTCTTGCGTGATGATAGTTGCCGACAGCTTCATCGGATGTAAATGGGTGTCACCGTGAAGCAGAGCACGAAAACGACCAGCGCCACGAGCCCCAGCTGGATACGACCTCGCCCAAGCGTAGTTCCATCATAGATTCGAGGATGCCGCAGACCAAAAAAGAACAGGATGACAGCCCAGACGAGCCAGCTATACGAGTAGAACAGTCCAAGGGGTATGAGGGCCAAGAGAAAGAGCCGTGACAGCAGCTTGTGAATGTCGCCGACGATCGAGTAGAGAATGTGCCCACCATCGAGCTGACCGATCGGCAACAGGTTGAGAGCCGTCGCAAGCATTCCAACCCAGGCCGCGCGAGCCACGGGATGCAAGCTGATATCCATCGGCGAGGCGTCAGGAAACACAGCGAACTGGGCTAGCCGCAAGAGCAATGGCGTACCGAAGATGATGTCGCCGCGCTCGGCCACTCCTGGGATCACCTTCGAGAGCGCGAGTCCCACACCGATCGCCGGAATGATGAAAACAAAGCCCGCCAATGGTCCTGCGACTCCGACATCGAAGAGCTGCGTGCGAAACGGTATAGACGCACGGATCCGGATGAACGCTCCGAGCGTCCCGATCAAAGTTGGAGCCGGAAGGAAATACGGCAAGCTGGCGTCGATCGAATAGTATCGGCAGGCGACGTAATGGCCGAGCTCGTGGGCAAGAAGGATCGCCATCAGTGTTAGCGAAAAGGGTAGCCCGGGAACAAGGCTCGCCGGGTCCTTCAAGTGCGCCGGCAGCGAGAACAAGACATCCGCGAGATCTGCTTCGAAGTAAGCGGGCCTGTTATAGCGGAAATTGTTGGCGAAGCGGACTCCCACCGCGCTCGTCGTGAGCAGTGTCAGAGCAAACAGCAGCAGATGTAGCCAGATGCGCTTTCGACTCGGGCCAGTCCCGCTGCTCACTGGAGAGTCTGCAGTTCCTTGCCAGGCTTAAAGCGAACCGCTCGTCCCGGTGGAATGGCTACTTCTGCCCCAGTGCGAGGATTTCGGCCGATTCCTGTTTTTCTTGGGCGCACATTGAAAATCCCAAAGCCGCGCAACTCAATGCGCTCCCCTTCCGCCAGAGCTTTCTTCATCGTGTCGAAGACAGTCTCTACCGCCATCTCGGCTTTTGTTTTGGTGATTCCCGTTTTTGCGACTACTTCGTTGATGATGTCGAGCTTGATCAAGAGGGCCTCCGCTCAGTAGCATGACGCTGCCGAAGGTGAACCGGTTACTCCCAACTGCGGCAAACTTGATGATAAGATTGAGGTTAAGCCTTTGTCAAGCCATCAGTCTCAAGTTCCGGCCCACCAGGTCGATCCGCTGAACTTTCGACGTGCCTGCGCGCGCTTCGCTACCGGTGTTGCGGTGGCAACTGTGATGACTTCCGATAGTATTCCAGTAGGCATCACCGTTAATTCATTTACCTCCGTTTCGCTGTTGCCGCCGATCATCCTGATCTGCGTCGATCATCGATCAAACACTCTGCCCGATTTTCGTAGCAGTGCCTGGTTCGGGATAAGTGTTCTCGAAGAAAGTCAGCGCGAATTATCCGTCCGATTCGCACAACACGACCCCGCCTGCTTTGAGGACGGCTCCTGGTTTGCCGGCGAGTCAGGTGTGCCGCTGCTGAATGGCGCGCTAGCGAGTCTCGAATGCTCGGTGAATCAGACGGTCGAAGCCGGCGACCACACCATCTTCCTCGGCGAGGTCTTTCACGCTCGATATTGCGAGGGCTCTCCCCTGATCTATTTTCAGAGCGAGTATCGCGAGCTGAAGAACCGCGCGTCTGCGCAGAACATAATTGATCAGTAAGGCAACGTGAAGTGGAACGCTGATCCCTTCCCGACTTCGGACTCGGCCCAAATTCTCCCGCCATGCGTTTCGATGATCCGCTTCGTGATCGCGAGTCCGATACCTGTACCTGGGTAGGCTTTCCCGTGTAGCCTCTTGAAGACGCCAAAGATTCTGTCTGCGAAACGCATCTCGAAGCCGATTCCGTTGTCGCTGACGATAAACTCCCATCCCTCATCCGTCTGCTGCGCCGCAATGTGGATGCGAGGTGGATCTTTGCCGCGATACTTGATGGCGTTTCCGATCAAGTTCTGCAGAACTTGTGCAAGCCGGGCTTCATCGCCGCGGATTACCGGAAGGGGATCCCGCGTGATCACGGCTCCGCTCTCCTGAATCGCGACTTGCAGATTCATTAGCGCCCATTGCAGCACGCCTTCCATGCTGAGCTCGAGAAGAGGACGATCGGCCGATCCGCCCGCACGCGAGAACGCCAGCAAGTCGCGGATCAGTTGGCTCATCCGATTCGCGCCGTCGACGACGTATCCGATGTACTCATCGGCATCGGAGTCGAGCTTGCCTTTGTACTTGCGGTCCAGCAGCTGGGTGTAACCGCTCACCATACGAAGCGGCTCCTGCAGATCATGCGACACCACGTACGCAAATTCCTGCAGAGCCTCATTGGACCGAATCAGTTCCTGGTGCTTCTGGCGCAACTGATCCTCGGCCCGTTTCATGGGCGTGATGTCCTGCATCACGATGAGCCCCGTATCCGGCCGCCCGAACATGGCCGGCAACAGCTCGCCATGCAGGAGTATCGTCCGAGTGCCTGCGTGCGTCTGCCAGCCCACCGGTAAGCCTTCGAAGCGCTCGCCTCGTGACACCTGAGCCGGAGGACACTGCCAGAAAGGCAACGTGTTCCCCTCCTCATCGACGCACGTGAAGCGACCTGCAAGCTCGCGTGGGTTGCTGGTCGACTCCGAATTTCCTTCCAGCAGTAACCTCGCAGCCTTGTTCGCGAACGTGAATCCTTCCTCGCCCGTTTCAACGAACAGGACGGGCACCGGCAACACGTTCAACGCAGCTTCTAACCATTTCTCGACTCGCTGGTGCTCCGATAAGTCGGTGCATGACACGAACCAACGTACGGTGGCGTTCATCGCATCCTTCACCGGTACGGCGCTGCCGTAATGCATGTGGTATTCGCTATCGCTTGCTCGAAGCAATCGGCAACGAATCTCAAACGGCGAGTTTTTCGAGTGATGCTGTTCCCAGGCTTCACGCAGAAGCACGACATCGTCGGGATGCACCGCGGCCATCCAGCCGTAGCCCGCGGCTTCCACCGCCGATATGCCTGTGTATTCGAGCCAGCGATGGTTGAAATAGAGACCCCGGCCGCTCTCATCGGCGGCGAACATCTTCACCGGACTCGCTTCCACGAGAGCTCGGAAGTACGCCTTCTCCTGTTGTGTTCGAAGCTCGGCGAGCTTCCGGGATGTGATGTCGTGGAACACGCTAAGCCCAAAGGCTCCGCCTTCCGCTGGGGCCGGAAGGGGCCGACCCGAGACGCGAATCCAGATGCCCGCAGGATGGGTCTCATTCCGAACGAACAGCTCGAGCTCGTCGACGCTCTCCCCAACCATTGCCCGGCACAATGCCAGTTCCTCGTCACGGCAGGGAGTCACCGTATCAGCGTGAAAGATGCCGAAATACTCCGAGATCCCCTCCTTCGGTGCAGACCGTATCGGTCGCCCGAGGATCTTCTCTGCCGCGGCATTCGCGAAGATCAATCCTCGGCCTTGCTGCGCGACAATCACGCCTTCCGCCATGCTGTCGAGAATCAATGGCAGAAATGCGGGCTGCACGATCGCTGCATCCGACTCGGCGACACGAGGCGGTGTGCTCTCAGCAGACGACTCTGGTGAGATTGGCGGAACCGAGCTGGCGTAGTATTGCCTCACGTCCGTCTCTTAGTTCACAAATGTTGGTCGAATCTGTTACATCCTAACAGGCACGATTGTTCCAGTACCAGCGTCCATCCGGAACTCACAAGGAAATTTTTGGAGGCTATGTTGGGTAAAATTTGCGTGAAGCTTTAAATCGTTCACGACCGTCACGGTTCAGCGTCCAGCCATCAACGAAGATTGACCAGTTTATTTGGCATTCAACTTGCTCCCCGCATCATAGGAGCCTAGGGTAAAAACACAAATGACATCTACGACCCGGCCGGTCGAAATCCTGCTGGTGGAAGACAACCCAGGTGATGTGCGCCTTACCCAGGAGGCGTTCAAAGACGGTCGCATCATGGTCCACCTGACAGTGGCGGCGGACGGTGTGGAGGCAATGGACGTTCTAAACCGACGAGGCAAACACGCCTCGGCTGCCAGGCCGGACCTGATTCTGCTTGACTTGAACCTGCCGAAAAAGAGTGGCCGCGAAGTTCTGCGCGAGGTGAAGGCCGACGATGATCTCAAGCGGATTCCCGTCATCGTGATGACCACCTCAAAAGCCGAAGCAGACATCCACCGCGCCTACAACCTGAACGCGAATTGCTATGTCACAAAGCCTGTCGACCTCGAAGAGTTTCTGCTCGTAGTTCGATCAATTGAGGACTTCTGGCTCACCATTGTGACCCTGCCTCGCGATTAACCTGCAAGCCCCACGCGGATCTTCGGATAAGCAAGTGCTTCGCGGACCTGCTCAGCCTGCCAAAGGTGACGGCGGTCGTGCGCAGCGATCACCGCGAGGGCAGTGCCGAGGTTGTACTTGATCCATTTGCTCACCGGCGAACGGACTTTCATCTTTCGCAGATCCAGTCCATCCACCGTCAGGACAATCTGCTCCACCTCGGCGTGCGTCTTGTCCCACTCCTCCTGACAGCGCTCCAACTTCACATCGCAGGATGGTGCGATCGTTTTTACCGCCTTGGCCTTGTACTTAATCGGCGGCTCCAGCGAGGCCACGAATCTACGCGCGAACCATCCGAGCTCGTAGGGTTCGTTTGCCATCCAGCCGAGGGTTCTCGCTTTCCGTAAAGGCTCCTCCATCTCACGTAACAGTAACCGGTTGGTGATGTTCAGATGCTCGAGGCATTCACCGATCGACCAGCGCCCCTTGGACGGCCGAACCAGAAATTGCTGCTCAGTGATGCCCGACATCACCAAGTGCCCTCGAACTCCAATGGCGCGCAGCTGATGAAGTATATCGGCTAAGAACGTTTCCAAATTGCCAGTTTAGATGACGCGGTTACCGGGTCATGATAAACGGCTCGGCTCAGCCACGAGTCCGATGCGAAATGCCGGGCGATGAACCTCAATCTTCGCGACCCGCAACCCGGATCGCCGGGCTAATTCGCTCAGCTCGGAGGCTCGAAAGCTTGCCCTGACGGAAATCGGGCCGTCGTGCAGCGTGATCGGGTCCCATCGGAATAGCCACCTCGTCAACGGGAGAAAGTAGTAGGCCAACAGATTCCGCTCCAAATCGTTGATCAGGACCGCGCGGCGAGCAATCGCCCCGAAGTTCGACAACAAACACACAACCTCCTGCTCGTTGAAGTGGTGGAGAAACAAGGAGCTGAACACAAAATCGAACGATTTCGGCCGGAAAGGCAGTTGAAAGGCATTCC
>DASQVJ010000435.1:0-3208 GCA_035640835.1 Bryobacteraceae bacterium | reverse complement strand
AGCGACATTGCACGCCGCCTCGTTCTCCACCAGCAGCTGCACCTTCTCGCGAGCGCACAGCTCTGCCATCTCGCCGAGGATGTCGGCTGCTTGCGCGAAAACCGATTCCGGTTTTTCGACGCGCCAGCCTGTGAATACGCGAAGTTTGTCGACGCTCAGAAGATGCGCCGCCCGGATACCCATCTTCAGATCTTCCGTCCGACGTGCGTACGCTGCGTCACTGCGTGCCTGGAGCTGAGCCAGGTCATTTAGCATCTTCTGGTTCGCCGGCTTGGTTCCGGGCAGCAGGATCTTGAGATACGGCGTGTTGAAGTAGGAGATCCGGATGCCCGCATCTGAAAACTGTTTGGCTGCAGTCTTCAGTTCCGGCTCGGTGAGCTGATAATAGTGCGTCTTAGCCCCGGGAACGTTTCGGATCTCGAGAAACTTGAGAGCGAACTTTTGAGCGAACGCCAGGGCCTCCTCGGGAGTCCTGCCCATCTCGTCCGAGATCGCACTCAGGCGGTCGCGCCCGAAGCTTGGTTTCGCTGCTAATGTGGGTGCAGCTGCCGCTACTGCCAGGAACTCACGTCTGCGCATTTTTCTCAGTCCTCGTTCGCCAATTATATGGTGATTCCCAGTTGCCAGAGTAGGTAGGCGAATGCCTGCCTCCAGAACAGCCAGCGCTCCGCCCAGGTACCCTTTGGAACGCTGGGTCGAGGAGATCCATGAACTCTAACGCCGTGCTCTTCCAGCATCCTCTTGGCTCGGAAGATATGGTAGCCGTCGCTGACGAGCACGCAGGAGTGCAGGTCCATTCGATCCATGATCTCGGCGATTGCGGCCGTGCTCTCAACCGTCGATGAGCTTTGAGGCTCCACGATGATCGACTCGGAAGGCACCCCGCGCTCCACAAGGTAATCGCGCATGGTTTCGGCTTCCGTGAAGATGGGATCTCCGCCGGCGCCGCCGGTTGTCAGGACTCGAGGCGCGTACTTTTGCAAAAACAGGAACAGCGCGTGATCCAACCTGGCCTTGAGCACAGGGGAGGGCTTGCCACGATAGGCGGCTGCACCCATCACGACGATCACGTCAGCCTTCCGCGCTTCGTCGCGTTCCGATTGCTGCCGGATCTGGCGCTCGATTCCGGTGAGGTAAACGCCCAGCGCAAGCACAGCAACGCCAAACATTATCAATAAGTAACGTCGCATGGTTGCGCTAGGATCTTTATAGCTTATATGGCGATGTCACGCTCAAGAAACGAGATGCTGACGAGCCCCCACAACCCTCTTCTCAAAGAGATTCGGAAAGCGGTGCAGCGCGGTTCGCTCACCGCTAGCGGTCACGCGGTGGCCGAGAACTTTCACCTTTTGTCCGAAGCCCTTCAAAGCGGCTTGAAGGTTGAGAGCGTGGTTGCTGCGAGCTCCGTTGCGCCTCGCGTCGAAGCGGTCTTACCCAATAACGTTCCGCTTGTTCTTGTAGACGACTCTACTTTCAAGACGGTTGCTACTACCGAGACAAGCCAGGGCGTGCTTGCGCTGGTCGAGCCGCCTCAGTGGACGCTCGGCCAGGTGTTTGGAGAGGAATCGGTGACAAGCCTCGTGGTTGTGCTCGATAGGATCCAGGAGCCGGGGAATGCGGGAGCGATCGTGCGTGCCGCCGAGGCTTTCGGCGCCACAGGCGTGCTGTCCGTAACTGGCACGGCCAATGCGTACAACCCCAAGTTCCTGCGTGCGTCTGCCGGCTCTGTTTTTCGTCTGCCTCTGATTGCGTCTCTCGGATATTCGGAGTTGATTCAGCTTCTTGACCAGCATCGAACGAGGATCTTCACCTTGGACGCCCACGGGACGACACCGGTACACGATGCTGATCTGACAACATCGTCAGCGATCATCATCGGAAATGAGGGAGGAGGAGTAGCCGAAGAGCTACTCGAACGCAGCGAACGTCTTCGAATCCCTGTACAACTTGTCGAGTCCCTGAATGCGGCAGTTGCCGCGGGAGTGGCGCTATACGAAGCTCGTAGACAGAGGGAATCGCGAAGATGAGTCTGTTCGAAGATGCTCCTCTGGCACATACAGACGAGCCTGCTCCAGGATCTCCGCTCGCCGAGCGCATGCGGCCACGAACTCTCGACGAGTTTGTGGGACAGCAGCACATTGTCGGACCCGGCAAGCCGCTCAGGCGCCAGCTCGAGAAGGACGAGCTGACGTCCATGATTCTGTGGGGGCCTCCCGGAGTGGGGAAAACGACGCTAGCAAAGATCATCGCGCGGCAGACCCGATGCGATTTCATCCCGTTTAGCGCAGTTCTCGGCGGCGTCAAAGAGATCAAAACCGCAATGGCCGAGGCGGAGCGTAACCGGAAGCTTGGCCGCCGAACGGTGCTCTTTGTCGACGAGATTCACCGCTTCAATAAGGCGCAACAGGACGCGTTCCTGCCCTACGTAGAACGTGGCGACATTGTTCTGATCGGCGCGACAACGGAGAACCCATCGTTTGAGGTCAACTCGGCGCTGTTGTCGCGCTGCAAGGTGTATCGTCTGGAGTCACTCAGTACCGCGGACATCGAAACGCTGCTTCATCGAGCAATCGACTTGCTGGGTCTGAAAGTGTCAGATGAGCTCATTGGCGAGATGGCCGCCTTCTCCAACGGCGATGCGCGAACTGCCTTTAACATACTGGAACTCGCGGCTGCGGCGGCGGAAAGTCAAGAGATTAATCAGTCAATTGTTCAAGACGTCTTACAACACAAGGTCCTGTTGTATGACAAATCCGGGGAAGAACACTATAATCTAATTTCGGCCTTGCACAAAAGTGTCAGATCGAGTGACCCTGATGCAGCACTTTATTGGCTTGCTCGCATGTTGGAGGCTGGGGAGGACAGACTCTATCTTGCTCGTCGTCTGATGCGGATGGCGATTGAGGACATCGGGCTCGCGGACCCTCGTGCGCTGGAACAAGCCGTTGCAGTCAAGGAGTGCGTTCACTTCCTGGGCATCCCTGAGGGTGATCAAGCCCTTGCGCAGGTCACGCTTTACTTAGCAGTAGCACCTAAGTCGGACGCGGCTTATCGTGCTTTGAACGCCGCCACCGAGGAGGTACGAACCGGTCAGGCATATCCGGTGCCGATGCAACTTCGAAATGCACCTACCCGCCATATGAAGGCCTGGGGCTACGGAGAAGGGTATCAACATGCCCACAATTTGGAAGATGCCGTGACTTCAATG
>DASQVJ010000434.1:0-11828 GCA_035640835.1 Bryobacteraceae bacterium | reverse complement strand
AATCTGAACAGCCTGCGGCGTCGAGAGTTTCGCCACAGGCAGAGACGTCGGCGCGGCCTCAGGAGAGCGCCTTACGAACGGTCCCGGAGTTCATTGCAACCGGTACTGAGGCGGTTCCAACCGGTAGTACGAACTCGAATCCACTACCCACACCGGCGGAGCTCCCAAGCCTGTATAACCCTAATGACAGCCTGGAGATAATCCGGCAAGATATAGGTGACTGTAGGCGCTGTCCCCTTCACCAAGGACGCAATTCGATCGTTTTCGGGAGTGGGAACGAAGGGGCGAAACTGGTCTTTGTGGGAGAAGGACCCGGGGCTGACGAGGATGCGCAGGGGTTGCCTTTCGTCGGTCGGGCCGGTCAACTGCTGACGCAGATGATCGAGGGGACAGCGTCTAAAGAAGGAATTCCACTAAAACGGTCCGACGTGTACATCTGCAACGTCGTCAAGTGCCGGCCCCCGAACAATCGAGAACCTGCGCCGGAGGAGATGGAGATCTGCGGGCAGTTCCTTTTCCGGCAGTTGATGGTTCTCCGGCCAAAAGCCATCTGCGCCTTGGGCAACACCGCTGCAAAAGCGTTGTTGGGCACAAAGGAAGGAGTGACCAGGCTGCGCGGAAAATGGCACAAGTGGTCTGACATTCCTGTTCGCGTGACCTTCCATCCTTCCTACCTGCTTCGGGCCTACAACACGGCAGCGAAACGCGAGGCTTGGGACGATCTGAAGACTCTATTCCACTATGTCTACGACTGAACCGAGGACAGCGCCCCGGTTCATCAGCTTCGAAGGCACTGACGGTTGTGGCAAGACGACGCAGATGCGACTGCTCAGGGAGCGCCTGGAGAGGGAAGGGCACGAGGTGGTCGTCTCCGCCGAACCAGGTGGCACAGACATCGGCCGGCAAATTCGGGCGATCCTGCTTGACTCGGCGAACCAAGCGATGGCGTCTCGCGCCGAGCTGTTGCTCTATTTCGCAAGCCGGGCGCAAGCTGCCGAAGAGGTGATTCGACCCGCTTTGGCGCGTGGCGCTTACGTTTTGTCGGATCGATTCACGGACTCTTCGCTGGCGTACCAGGGCGTCGGACGTCGTCTTGGGCGCGATACGGTGCTCGCCGTTCATGAGATCGCGTGTCCCGGCTTGTGGCCCGATTTGACCGTGCTCCTCGACATCGATCTCGAGACGAGCCTCCAGCGTGCCCATAAGCGCGACGCGGCGAGCAGCGGTCCTAATGAGCGCAGGCTCGAGGAAGAGGCAGCCAGCTTCCATCAACGTGTCCGCGAGGCTTACCTGCAACTCGCAAACGATGAGCCCGGTCGGGTGAAACTGGTGGATGGACGTGCGGATGCGGCCACGGTCGCCGAGCGCATCTGGAATTTGGTGAAACCTTGATTCGTAATTTCTACGGGAATGCCGAAGTGGTCGCCACGTTGGAGCAGATGCTTGCCGGGGGACGCCTGCAGCAGACGCTCTTGCTTGCAGGACCGGAAGGCGTCGGCAAAGCCACCCTGGCACGGCGCTTTGCGGGTGCATTGCTCGGGGAGCACGAAAGGCTCGAACAGGACGATCTCTCTCTTGAATCAAATGTCGTGTTGATCGCCGACCGGGAGAAATGGCCGTCCGAGAAGCGTGTCGATGATCCGCTGCTGTTTGCGAGTCATCCCGATTTCCTCACCTTCCCGCCCGATGGGCCGCTGCGGCAGATCTCGATCCAGCAAATCCGGTTGTTGAAAGAGCGCGCACAGTATAAGCCGCTGCGGGGAGGGCGTCGCGTCTTCTTCATCGATCACCTGGACCGCGCGAACGAGCAGGCTGCGAACTCCCTGCTGAAAGTGATGGAGGAGCCTCCCGAGCACCTGATTCTGATCGCGACTGCCGAAAATGTCTACGATCTCCTACCGACCATTCGTTCGCGTTCGGTCATTCTTCACCTTAACCGATTGAACGACGACGAGATGGCCAGTTTCGTTAAAGCTCGGGGGCTCGATCAGGCCGAGCGCCGGCTGCGTCTGGCCGAGGGGAGCCCGGGGATCGCCGTGTCACTGGACCTGGCAGCCTACGACAAACGCCGCAATGCCATGCTGGTGCTGCTGCAAGTGGCTGCGAAGCTGGCGCCCTTTTCCAATTGGGTTCGCTATTCCGAACAGATCGGTGCCAGTAAATCCGATAAACTCGACGCCTACTTGAAGGTGCTGTATACGCTCTTCGAAGACTTGTTATGGCTGCAGCTTGGCAGGGAAACAATTCGGAATGTTGATGTTAAGAAGGAATTGCGTGCCATTGCCGAGGCGCGTGATTTTACTTGGATCCAACGCGGAGTGCGACGCGTCGATGAAATAGTGGAATTCGTGCGTCGCAACATTCAAAAGAGCATTGCTTTGGATGCGCTCATCGTGCACCTGCAAACGCACTGATATCGAATTACTTGCGGCTCGAAGCTCTGTATGGTAAGAAGTTAGCATCAGTTCCGCGTCATTAGGAACATCACCGTCGCAGATCGCGACCTGCAAGCGGAGGAACATCCGGGGTGGAGGGGATCAACAAAAAGACAATGCGCCCGCCTTTGGCTGAAGGCAAAGAAGGCCCAGTTCGCCGGGCTCCTGCTAAGCGCGCAGCACCTCCAGATCAGACGAACGCCGAGAATTTCTACTACCTCAAGCAGATGCAGTCGAAAACACCAATGGTGATCGTGCTGCGCGATGGGGAGACCCTAACGGGCGTGCTCGAGTGGTACGACAAGCAGTGCTTGAAGCTGAACCGTGACGAAGGGCCCAACCTGCTTGTCTACAAGTGGAACATCAAGTACATCTACAAAGCTTGACGTTTGGACCTGCTTATTTCGTTTGCGAGCGCAAAGCCAGGCGATATTCCCGTCGAACTCCAGCCTTCTCGTAACGCCTTTTCTCGTCCTTAGTTTCCGGGATCACCGCGTCAATTTCTTTCGGCCGTCCGTCGTCGCCTAGTGCAACGAAGGTCAGATATGCCGAGGCCGTGTGCCGGCGATCGCCTGTTCTCAAGTTCTCCACCCAAACTTTCACGCCGACTTCCATTGAGCTCCGGAACGCGCGATTTACTGCCGATTTCAATATGACGAGCTCCCCGATGTGCACGGGATGAAGAAAGGTCATGTGGTCGACCGAGGCGGTCACTACCGGCGCTCGTGCGTGTCGGGTAGCTGCGATGGCGCCTGCCATATCGACCAGGTGCATGACACGACCACCGAGCAGGTTGCCAAGCGGATTGGCATCGTTGGGGAGTGCGATCTCGGAATACTCGGACGCTGATTCGTGAACAGGGCGTCCTGGTCTGCCGTCAGGCGTCTGGCTCAACCGAGGGACTCCAGGAGCACGGCGGCCTGCTGTCGAATCAGCGGAGTTGCCGTTTGCAAAGAGCCCGAGCGCAGCGGAGCGTAGTTTTTTTCGAGCACCCAGATCACGTTCTCAGACGCCCCAATGTTGAGGCGCACGCAATCGGCTTCAGCCTCGTCCGGAAAGTGCGGACACAGGCCTCGTGCGTAGCCGAAGTTGCAGCATTCCGCCTCGGTTTTGTGAACGTATGGAAGTGCACGGCATTCACCGCGGAACAGGCGACCGAGTGGCGATCTCGCAGGAGGGTTTTCCGTCGGGAGCGGCGTCATCGGATAGAAGTAGGGGCACGCCACACGGCTATATTACTATGGGCTCGACATGAGCAATCGGCTCGAAGCGTTACAGGGCATGTTGTCGCAGGACCCAAAGAATACATTTGTGCGCTATGGCTTAGCCATGGAACTGGCAAACGTCGGAAGGCTGGACGAGGCTGTCGACGAGTACAAGCGGCTGATCGAAACCGATCCGAATTACGCTGCCGCGTATTTCCACGGTGGGCGCGCGCTCGAGAAACTCGGCCAAGTCGAAGAGGCTCGCGCGATGTACGAACAAGGGATCGCGGTCACCACTCGGACCGGCGACATGCATACCCGCAGCGAACTGCAGGCAGCCCTCGATCTTCTCTAACCAAGGTCGCCGGCTTCAGTGCGTAACAGGCCATAAACCGCCAGGTCGTGATAACCGTCGTGGAGCTTGTTTGCGGCTCGTAGGACGCCGTCGAGTCTGAAATTGAGCCGCTCCGGGATCGCTCGGCTTTGGGCATTCTCGACAGCGCAGCGAATCTCGATTCGGTGGAGGCAGCGCTCGTGGAACCCATATCGGACGAGTGCCTGGACACAGCGCGTCATGATGCCCCTTCCTCGCACGCGTGCCGAGAGCCAGTACCCGATCTCCGCGAGGTTGTTCAAGTTGTCGATTCGATTGAAACCCGCTCCGCCTGCGTATCGCCCGGCATGCCAGATTCCACAAGCCAGCGATCGCCCCTGCGCAAAGCTTGCTAACTGCTCTTCGGCATAGGCTGCGCTGTCGTGATGGGAGCGCGTTTGATCGACCCAAGGTAGATAACGACGCAGGTCGAGCCGCTCTCGATCCACAACAGCAAAAACCTCTTCCGCATGTCGCGGCTCGAGAATAGCGAGGAACGTGGATTCGTCCACAGGGAGCCGGAAATTCATCGGGCTGCTTTGCCTCGCTTGGCAGCGGACTTTTTTCGAGCAGTTTTCTTTTCGGCAGCTCGACGTCCAACTTCGATTGCCGACCCAACCCAATCCTTCAGCGCATCGGTGTCTTCGAAGATTTCAGGCGGAGCGAGATGGTAGCTGATGACGCTGTCTTTCTCAGGAAAGGGACGAAAGGCCTCGAGTCCCCGCTGTTCAAACCGGGCTCGATTTTGGTCGTCTACCTCGAGGTAAACGGAGTTGTCTGCGATTAGCGCGAAAGGAATGGCGTCGCAATAGACAATCCAACCACCCATCATCGACCTGGACGTGACCTCACCAAGCGATGAAAACTGCTCGACCACGAACTCGACGAACGGTGAGCTCCGAGGCATAGGCGGATATTTTAGCCTGAAACGATTCTGCAAAAAAAAGACCCGGGTTCAATCCGGGTCTTGAGGGGTAAATGAGAGCAAGGAGAGGTCGGTCGTCGTTTAAGCTTTCGAATATCTCGAGCGTGCCCTCGGCTTGTCCGTCCGCATGAAGTCCGCACGAGCTTCGTGAGTTGCGGACACATCGGTAGCACCGGTCTTCTTCAAAAGTCTGATGGCCTTGCGGCTCCAGTCGGAGTTGTCGCAGTGCACTGATAAGAGAATTCCTCCGCGGCGGACGCGGCCTTCGAAGCGTTTTGCCTCGTACTCGGGCATTCCCATGCCTACCAGCCCACCGGCCAAACCGCCGGTGAGAACACCCACGCCCATGCCGCTGAGCATTCCCAGGATCGGACCGGCGGCGACCATAGGTTCCAAACCCGCGATCGCACCAATTGCTCCGGCTCCTATCAACCAGCCGATTCCGGCCCCGACCGCTGCACCGATACCGCCACCGGTGACAGCCCCTTCAGGCGCCTTGGTGTGCTTTTGATGGATCAAGTCCTTCGACCCGTTGTTGTCGGGATAAAGGACAGAAATGTCGGTGGCCCGGAAGCCTTCGGCTTTGAGGGTTTCGATTGCATCCTCGACGGTATCGCGATCCGGATACAGTCCAAAAGCAGAAATGTTGTTCGCCATAGTTCCTCCCTCCCGTTCAATTTCGAACGTTGCTGTTTCCCACGTCCGGATCCCGCTCGTAAACGCGTTCTTCGTGGATTCGCCCCGCGTCGTCCACGTAGGTTCGCCGCTGCACCTCCGTCACAGGCTCAGCGTGCGTCGGGACCGTAGGGTTATCCATGGGTTCCGGCTCGACAATTCGGGTTGCGACCCGATCGTGATAACTCGTCTGGGTACCAATCGATTCAACGGGCCGCGCCGTTACTGGCGTCTCTTCCCGAATTACTTCACGCGTCGTTGCCCGATCGACTGGACGGTGCGCCACTCCGACCCTTTCTTCCGTGGTTGAAGAAATGTCGTCAGCACCGGTATCGCGGAGAATCTTCTTCGCTCGACCAATGGACTCGTCTTGTTCGCAATGCACCGAGAGAAGAATCCCGCCGTGACGGATGCGACCTTCGTAGCGTTTGGCTTCGTACTCGGGAATGCCGGCACCGACGAGAGCGCCAGTCAAGCCACCAACGGTGCTTCCCACACCAATGCCGCCGAGCATTGCCATGATCGGCCCTGCTGCTACAAAGGGGCCCACACCGGGTATCGCCAGAGCGCCGATTCCGGCCAACCAGCCCAGTGCACCGCCGATCACCGCGCCAGAAGCTCCACCCGCTACGGCCCCTTCCGGAGCCTTGGTGTGTTTCTCATGGCCAATGTCTTTGTTGCCCTGGTTTTCAGGAAACAAAACGGAGATGTCCGTATTGCTAAACCCAGCGGCTCGAAGGGTTTCAATGGCGTCTTCAGTGCTCAACTGATCCGGGTAGATGCCGAATACTGCATGTGGTCTTCTTGCCATTTTTCAATCTCCTTGTCTCACACGATGCAGGGTTTTCATAGACAAAAGGCGGAGTACTTTGTGAGCACGCCGCCTCCGGTCTACGAGATTGAAGAACGTTCTCTTAGGCTCTGCGGGCGACGCCCATCACCAGAGTGACCAGGAAGATCACCAGGAACAGGAAGAACAAGATCTTCGCAATACCAGCCGAAGCCGCCGCGATTCCGCCAAATCCAAAGACCGCCGCCACGAGCGCGATCAAAAAGAACACGAGAGCATAGTGAAGCATTTTTCTTTCCTCCTCTTTTATTCACCCGGGCCCCAACCGGCCCACGCCTGTATACAAGCAAGCCGCGTTCCAAACTCCAAGTTACTGATTCCATTTAAGGTTGAAGGTGTGTCGGATGGCCCGAAGCAACTTACGTGCGAAGTTATTACCTGAGCAAAAGAAAAGGCCCGATACTCGTATGAGTTATCGGGCCCAAGGAACAAAGAATTTCTTGTTTAATTTACCGGCATGGGTTCTGCAAGCGAAAAGTCGAGCTTTGCTTCCGAAGGTATTTCAATACGTTGGCCGCGGATCGCCTGGACCGCCGCACCCGCACCGGCCCCTGAGGCTGCGCCGATGGCCGCTCCCTTACCTCCGCCTGCAATCGCGCCGATGATGGCCCCAACCACAGCCGTGCCTCCGACGACTTTCGCCGTCTGCGAGCCACGGGACTTGGAAGCAACCTGAGCGTTAGTCGTCACAGGGCGAAGGACTTGTCCGTTCGATCGAATTTCGGAGAGAGCAAGCGAGATCTCTTCTTTCCCGGCGATGCCACTCCCCTGATTCACCCGTACGACTTGTACGAGAGCATCCGAACCGGCCGGAGCAATCGTCCGTCCCTCAAACACGAGCGGCTCATCCAGACTTGCCCGGTAAGTATCCCCGACGTTTGTGGCGTTCGAGTTTACCGAATCAATCATCCGAACCGTAATCACAGTCCCGCTCGGAATGGCGTTGTCCGAACGGGATCTGGAACCCTCAGAGGAGTTCGTGGAGCTCGAGTATTGCGTTTCTCCAAGAACAAGGTTGCGCACACTGTTGAGCGAGAAGCGTTGAGTAGCGCCGCCATTTACCCTGAATTGGATTTCTCTACTCGTGCCCCCCTGGTAGGTGCCGTTCAAAGTGCGCCCATCGGCGAGATACAGGGTATCCGCCAACAGGCTTGTGGAAGCTAGCAACGAGAGAGCGATGTAGCATACCGATCGCATAAGCGTTTCCTCCTCGCGAGGTTGGAGGCTGGTGACCTCTGGTTTATTTCGGGGTCCTTGCGCGAGTGCCGGTGTTCGGAGTACCGATGCTGGGCCCGAGGACCGCATAGAGCGGAGCAGCAGCAGGAGGAGGTGGCACCTTGCCCATCAGGATCTCCTGGTGCGAGACTTTGCGTCCGTAGATCTCCGCGTTGTCTTCATCGTCCGGACGAAGGGTTGATCCGTTGAGAGCGATTCCAGCAAAAAGTCCGCGAGAGCGAGAGTAGGAGAGAATGCCCGAGCGGAGCGTCGGATCTGTGTTAGCCGAGGCGGAGCGGCCCACCGGTCCGGCCATAGCGCCCACTTCACCACCGACCGTGAACTTGTCCTTCATCACGGCTTCGGCGCCGCGCTCACTCATCACGAGCATGATGACGTCCACTTCGCCGCCGCCGATTTGTGCGCCGAAGCTGCCACCTTCAATGCGAACGGTGCTCGGCGCGCTCCAACGGCGTCCGACGCGGCAAGTCATGACTCCTTTGCCATAATTCCCGCCCACGATGAAGCCGGCCTTCTTGAGACCTGGCACAATCACGACGCAACGGGCGTCTTCTAGCAGCTCTTTCGGTATCCCTTTGTCCGAAGTCTGCATGATCTCTCTCATGACCTTTGCTGCTTCCTGGATGCGAGCAATACGCTCCGGCGTCTCGGCGGCAAAGGCCATCGAGCTTGCCAGAAGCATGGATGCAAAAGCGAGTATTCTCATGTTCATTTCCTCCAGTCTTTTTGTTGTCCAGACAAACGAAAGGCGCCAGCGCAGTTCTCCACGCTGGCGCCTCTTTCGCAAAGTTTGAAGTGTTTAGGCAGCAATCGCTGTGACTTGTGTCCCCTCTTCATGGCGAGTTGCCGTGTTCTGAGTGCTACCAGGCTCAGGAAACTTACGGCCAAGCCGCTTTCCAACCGTGCGGCGCGCGCGAAGGAGTCGGATACGCACGGCCGTTTCGGTCCAGCCTTGCTGCTGCGCAATCTCTTGCACCTTGAATCCTTCCAGATAGTGCTGCTGAAGCACCATGCGGTCGTTATGCTTGCATGATTTGAGGATCCGGCGCACATCGATCGCGGCCAGATTCACCTTGGGGCTCGTGCTCAACTCGGGCAGTGCCTGGAGCATCGGCTCGCGGCGAATGTAGCTGCGGTGGATGTTCAAAGCAATACTGTTCATCCAAGTGAGGACCATGGAATGGTCGCGAAGTTGTCCGATCCGTTCCCAGCCCTTCGCCCAAGCTGCTTGAGCGGTTTCCTGAGCGGAATCGTAAGGCAAGCCTCTCGAAACCAGAAATCGGACTGTGAGCGTGTACCCTTTTTGATATGCTTTTCCGTACTCTTCTCGCGTCATCGACTTTTCCCCGTTTGGTCCTGTATTTTTATTTCCTTTTTCTGCACCATGTTTTTCGCCCATAGCGCTAAGCCGAATTCGAACCGGATGAGCTTCGATACAACCCCAGCAGCAGAGAGGATCCCAGGAATGCCATCACGACGCCGATGGCGTCTAAGGGACTGTACCAATCGAACAACCGTCCGAGGCAGCCACCGATAATCGCGCCTGACATGCCCAACAGAACCGCCACGATAAATTCTCCCGGTGTACGCTTCGGCAGAAACCATCGAACAGCGATTCCGAGCATTGCTCCAAGCGCCACCAGACTGACCGGAAAGAACGTCATCAGCGATCCAATTTGCTGCCGGACTTGAAACCAAGCACCGGCCCGCCAACGGCAACATACAGGTGCAATCATCGTGCCACGGACGTTAGCGTGGCCTAAGTGTCAGATTCAGGAAGGTTTAGGCGAAAAACGGGGCTCCAAGAGGAACATTCATTAATACAGCAAGATTTGCGTCGACTGCAAAAAATGCATGGCCGTCGGATTCAGAGTCGCGGCTACTCGCGGCTTGCCCACCAATCTTCCAGGGCGACGTCGGCGAGCTCGAACTGTGGGTCCGGCGAACGGGGCACACCTGGCCAAACCTTCTCGCGGGCGTACGCGATCATCCGGCGAAGTTCCTCTTCGGGAAACGCCCAATTGGATCCGAGCAGGCTGGTGGTGGCGAACTCGGGATTTGCCAGAACTGAGTCGAAGAAGATCCTGAGCGGCTCCAGATCGCCGTGTTGCTCCGCCACGATCTTCATATCGCGAATGTAACGATCCAACTCGGACAAGGACTCCAAACCTTCGTCATCTCCGGCGAAGGGGTGAAAGGTCAGGTAATCCAGATAGAAATTCGCGGCTGCCTTGCTAAATTGCATAGAGCTCGTTAATTCGCAGGGTGATGCTGAGGGGTCTTCCACCGCTCCTGATATGGATCCCATTCGACTTGGGTCTTCGTTTTGGTCGGCGGCGCGACTGCGGTTTGCGCGGCCCACCCATTTCCAACCTTCGCCTTGTGCGAAACGGGACTCGCCGGTCCGGTTCCTACGAAGCCACTGCCAATGGCTTTCGGTGCCGGAGGCGTTCCAGTTTTGTGCTGAAATTCCCCGCTGGAAATGCTAAAAGGTGGTCCGGTTGGCGCCTTGCTTACGTCCACACCGTTCAAGCGAGCGGCTTCGTTTTTGCCCGCGATCTTCGTCTTCACCAACTCCTCATAGCTCGAGAACCTGGACGATTCTTTCGTAGGTGAAAACTTGCCATCGGGTGCCATGCCCGTTTGGATGCGGTCCTTCAGCGCTTTGTCGGACAGCTCGGGTCCGTGCCGCTTTATGTCATGCGCGTCATCCAGGAACTGCATCACGTGTGCTGCACTGCTGAAAGCCTGGTCCGCCGTCTCTTTCGCTTTGGCCTCGGCATCCTTTGCTGCCTTGTCCACATCCTCCAGCCGCTTTAGTTCTTTGGTTGCCTTGGTCAACTCGTCGGCTGCTTTGTTCAGCTTGGTTTCCTCATTCGCGAGCAGCTTCTTGGCGTCGCTGGCTGCAGTTTCGAGGTTGGCCAGTTCTCCTTCGAGAACCTTCTTTTTGTCGTTCACCTCCTGGATGCTTTGCAGGCCGCTGCTAATATTTTTCTCCATGTCGGCGACACCCTTTTCGGCCGTTCGCAGAGCGTTCTCAGCGGACGAGACCATCGCCTGAGCTTGATCGTACGCCTTCTTCGCTTCTTTCTCTTTCTCCTGAGCCGCCTTCAACCCCTCGTTTGCCACTCGAGCTGGGGTGCTCAAGTTCGGCAGTTCGCTTTTCAGCTTCTGCAGGTCTGCGGCCTTCTGCTTGGCTTCGTCCAGCTTGTTCAAAGCCTGTTGAACTTCCGTTTGTCTCTTCTGACCGAGGCCTTCCAGGAACTTGACCTTTTTGTTCGCCTCCTCCGCTTTCTTGGTCAGTTCATCGAGCTCCTTCTTCAGTGGGTCGGACTCGGGACACTTGCTCAACGCAGGCAGCTTCTGTTCTGCAGCTTGTGCGATCTTATCCTGCAGAGTGCGAAGCGCCTTTTCGGCGTCGGAGGCCTCTTGCTTTGGACCGGCGAGCAGGGTCTCTAAAGACTTGGCCGCCTGCTGCGCTTTCGCGAACTCCTGTTCGAGCTGATCCAGCGGCTTGGCCCCCAACTCGCTTTCGAGGCTTTTGATCTGCTGTTCCGCTTGGGACAGCTTCTGCTGTAAACCCTCAAACTCCACCTTCTTCTTCTCGAGGTCCGATGCGAGGTCGACCGCGAGTTTCTTGGCATCCGGTAGCTTGCTCTTCGCTTCTTCCAGCTTCGAGATGGCGTCAGGAATCTTTTCTTTGCGAAGATCCAGGGACTTCTTCCGATCCTCCACAGTACGCTCGAGGCTCTTGAGCTCCTTCTGAACCTCGATGATGTCCTCGTTCTTGTTGGTCACATCGCGCACCTTCTGCTCCAGGTCCTTCTCGAGTTGATTGAAAGACTTCTGAATCGGTGCGAGTTTGTCCGCGGCGTCCTTTTTTAATGTCTGCGCGCTCTGAATCAGCGGCTGCATATCATTGCGAGCTTTGGCGACCGCCTTCTGAGCGTCCCTGGCATCGTCGGCAGCCTTCACCAGCTTGTCGACGTCGGCCTCCAGATCCTGAGCCGGCTTTTTCGCGGCCTTGGCGACGCTCTCCAGATTGGCGCGTTCGGTGGCATCCGCGTACTTGCCTTTGTCGAGCTTGGTCTTTGCTTTGTTCGAAAGCCCGATCACCTTCTCGTTGGTT
>DASQVJ010000433.1:0-3465 GCA_035640835.1 Bryobacteraceae bacterium | reverse complement strand
TACACGCTCAAGAACGGCGATGTCTGCGAGATCCTCACACAAACCGGCCACCTGCCAAGCAAGGACTGGCTTGCATTAGTCAAAACATCACGTGCGCGAAACAAGATCAAGCACGTCATCAACGCCACCGAGCGCGAAAAGGCCATTGAAATTGGTCAGAAGTACCTGGAAAAGGAAGCCCGCCGCTTAGGCGTCTCGTTAAAGACCGTCTCCAAGCAAGAGATGGAGCGTGTCGCTTCCGACTACGGCTGCAGCAAGATGGAGGATCTGCATGCTGCCCTCGGATATGGAAAATACTCCGCTCGGCAAGTACTGAATAAACTGATCCCAGAGGCCGCACCCGAGCGCGAAACGGCGCCGTCCGAGCCTGCTCGCACCGAAAGTCCGGCGGAGCAACAACACCCTGGTGCCCACACTCAAGAGGAGAAGGACCTCGTTATTCGGGTGAAGGGCATCGACGATTTATTGGTCTACCGCGCCGGATGCTGCAACCCGATCCGCGGCGAGTCGATCGTGGGTTACGTCACTCGCGGCAAGGGAGTCGCCGTGCACTCGACAACATGCACCAACGTTCTGAATCTCATGTATGAGGTGGAACGCAAAATCGATGTCGAATGGGCGCGCAGCGCAACCAAGTGCTTCCCGGTTCGCATGGTAATCCACACCGACGACCGGCCTGGAATGCTGAACCAGCTCACCTCCATCCTGTTTAACGAGAACAGCAACATCCGAAGCCTTGAAGCACGGGCTGACGCAGGGCACAGTGGCGAGGGAGCTATCGTCGAAATGACGGTCGAAATCAAAGACAAGAAGCAGCTCGAGAAGGTCACAGGCGCCGTGCGTCGCATACCGGGTGTCCGAGATATTGAGAGAGTCCAATGAACCAGACCACGAGCCCCCCAAATCTGGCCGCCGATCCCGAACACATCGCCATCTCGAAATCGAAGGGAATCAAGATCGACTGGAAGGACAGGCACTTCAGCGACCTGTCCTGCGCCCTCTTGCGCGACGAATGCCCTTGCGCCACCTGCACCGGCGCTCACGGCACGGAACCCCAGCGCACGAGCTTTTCGAAGCAAAACCAGGGCAATCCGTTCCAGATGTACAAGCCCGCGCCGAAGATGGTGAACGTCGAACCGGTCGGGAACTACGCCATACGCATCATCTGGAATGACGGGCACAGCTCCGGTATCTATTCCTTCGATCACCTGCGCAAAATCTGCCCTTGCGCGGAATGCTCAGCGGCTCGCACTTAAACGCAAAAAGGGGCAGGTCTTGAAACCCTGCCCCTTTCGATCTAAACCTGCCTTCGTTTTACAGCAGCCGGAAGTTCACTTCGACATTGGCCATCACAGCCACCGGGCGGCCGTCTTTCATGCTGGGCTTGAACCGCCACTTCTGAACCGCCTCCATGGCTTTCTCGTCCAACCCGAGACCCAAGGGCCGAATGACCCGAATGTCTCGAGTTTTGCCGTTCTCGTCGATGATGATCTGCAGCATCACTGCGCCCTGGAATTTAGCCTTGCGGGCTTCTTCCGAGTACTCGGGCTCAGGACGGAAGATCGGAATGGGTTCGGAAACGCCACCGCCAATCCGGAAAACGCCACCACCTGTATTGCCGCCGCTACCGGGTCCATAACCCTGTCCGCTGCCGGGACCCACGCCGCCGCCCTTGCCACTGCCGATGCCGGCACCCGAACCAGGGCCATTCGACGGTGGTCCAACCGGTGCCGTCGGGAGTCCGTACTGATTCATGGCGACCTGGGGCAACTTCGCATCCGGCTGAACCAGGATGGTGGGCTCCACCGGGAGCTTCGGATCAGGATTGGTGACTACCGCCGTCGGGGGAGTGAATTGCTTCAATGCGGGCTTGGGCAGTTTGCCCTTGCTCGCCTGCAACAGCGAACGGTCGCCACCGCCGCCACCACCGCCCATGACGGTCTTTTTCTTCGGCACCTCCGGCTGGTATGGCGCCAGATCCGGAACAACCAGGGTCACGCTCTCCTTTACTTTCTGCTGGACGATCTGATTCGTACCAAGCGCGAAGAGCACGGCCACAGCAGCGAAGTGGAGACCGATCGAGGTTAGCGTGGTGTACTTCCGCTTTGCATTGGGCTGCCAGATATCACGGACAGCGACAGGCTTGGAAGTGACTTCCAAGGGCGGAAGTTTGGGCGGATTAATCGTGTCTCTGATATTCGTCCAGAACGTCTTAAACCAGGGCTCCTCAGTTTCGCTGAGCAACAGCCTGTCGAGATGGTCTGGCTGATGCACCGGTGGCTGCGGATACTGTGCGTTCATGGTTTCGCGAACTTCCTCGTTTTGAACTGGCATTTGCGTGACTGCCATTGACTCTCGTGGTTTAGACGATTACTTTATTCAGCCAGTTGCAATCAATCCTACCAAAAATTGTAGCACAAGAGGTCGGAGATTCAACTAGACGTATAGTAATGTTTTCAATCAGTTGCAATTGTTACCCAGGAGGCTCAGCCGTGGCTGTGCGGCCACACCCGACCCCCAAATCTCACCGCGTCGCGAGGATCACACCCCCGCTCGTACGAACTTCAATCGAGTACGGATTCACGTGTTCGAACCGCACGAGACGACTTTCACCAGCTTTGAGTGAATCCACAGTATGTTGTACGTGCCCCACCCTCATAAGGATGCCCCGAAGAGTGTAGCTCGCCTCCGATTCTACGTTTTCGATCCGGACCAAGGTGTCTCCCGAATCCTGGAAGACTTCGGAAATCCGAATCCGACCCGGCAAATTCCTATCGCGGATGCCTGCAATTGAGCGGCCTTTCTGCCCGCCCTCATTCAGCACGATGCCCAAGCTTTTGGCTTCGTTTCGTAAATCTGTCGTGGCAGGGAGAACGCCTAAATTTACGACATCGGTGCTCGGCGCAAGCTCACGGAGAGTGTTCGGAGTCGGGTAGCACGCCGGGTCGACAACCACTTCGCGCAGGCGAACCGGTTCGCCGTTCACCAGCCAACCCGAATCGGTCCTCTCCACTCTTGTGACCGCCACCATCGAGACGACCTCCGTGTCGTAATCGCCTTCTACAGCCTCAGCATTCTTTACCAGAATGACGCGCAGCCGATACAAGCGGGGATCCTGAATTCCCCATCGTTCAAGAGCTTTCACCGGCTTTAGCGTGGTGATGGCACTTTCCTGACCAAATGCCGGTACAGTGATGGCTTTTGCGGCGGTCGCCACTACCTGTCCCTGATATGAGAGCTCCCAATGCAGATCGACGTTTACCGTGTTTTCGAGCGTGTTGACGACAGGTGTTTGAATCTCGATGCCTCCCTCGACGATGCGGGTTGTGGGCTCGCCCAAGTGCACCTTGGGCGCAACGATAACCCGGGCTTCGAGCAGCCCGCATCCGGCCAGTCCGGGCGGGCAGGACACCTGAATTTCAAGGTCGTTACCCGCTCCATAGCGAGCGCCTTCTGAAAGGTCAA
>DASQVJ010000432.1:0-11775 GCA_035640835.1 Bryobacteraceae bacterium | reverse complement strand
GAGCACGTCGACGTGAACGCCTTCCTTGATCTGGTAAAAGCTTGGCGATAGCCGCGCAGGCTCCGAGTGCATGTTCAGCAGGTCGTAGACGGTTGCCTCGCCCATCGATGGAAGGTTCGCCGCCTGCTTGGAGAACTGCCGCAGAGCCTCCATCTGATTGCTCATCAGCAGGTTCCGCATGTCCGTCCAACCCTCGACACCAGCAGTTGTTCGGACGCGCACGAATCGACGGCGAGTCTGCATGACGTCGAGCTGGTCTCCGTGCTTCAGAGTTGCAACAGTCTTCGACCCCGGTTGAATCTGTTCACGGATACTCAAAGTAAGGGGCGCGACGTAAACCGTCCCGATGGGCTCTGGTCCGGATTTTCGCTCTTTGCAGGACGTCCCGGTCACCAGCGAGGCGACCACTACGAGCATGAGCGATCCGGCGAACGCGCTACCCCCTTTCGCTCGACCCCTCACAACGTTCATCCTATCAACCAGATTGAATCTTCAGGCAGGAAGTGTTCGAACCCCTAGCAAACGAATTGGTTCGTTCGGTTCGACTATCATTGTCGCATCGTTTGGCGTCCAAAACGCCTCGCCGGCCGTGAACTTTTGGCCTGCTAACTGACCAGACCCGGCAAGGCAGACCAGAAACGTGTCTGCAGCCAGTGAGATCTCCGTCGCGGCCTCCGCTATCAGCAGATCCGTTTCAAAGTAGCGGCATCGTAACGGCAACGTGCAGCACTCACCTTTCTGCGAAGGCTTCGCTGCATCCAGACCTTTCGCCAGGTGCAACTCGCGCCCTCGTCCATAATCGTAGAGCCGGTAAGTGATGTCCGAGTTTTGCTGAACCTCGCAAAGAACCAGCCCTGGTCCAAGCGCGTGGATCGTACCGGGGGCGATCAGGTACGTATCGCCCACGGCCGGCTCGAGCCACTCCAACAACTCCTCCGCACCGTCCCGAGAGAACTCACGATGGAGCACGTGCTTCTCAGCAGGCTCTCGAAGTCCTAGCGCCACGCTTGCGCCAGGGGCCGTGTCGAGGATGTGCCACATCTCGGTCTTGCCACGGCAGCGTTCGTGCAGGGCGGCGAAGTGGTCATCGGGATGAACCTGCACCGAAAGCTTTTGCGAGGTGAAAAGAAACTTGATCAGGAGAGGATGATCTTCGGCGACGCGATACCAAACCTCTCCGATGCATTTATCAGATTGCGAGAACCAAGGGGACAAGTCGTATCGTCCCCAGATTCGCTCAACGAACAGAGGCTCGAGCCGCTGCATTTGCGACATCACTGCAGAGGCATCGGCCATACTTACGCAAGTCCTTCGATAAACGACCGTAGGCGATCGAGCCCGCGCTCCAACTCCTGCATGGAAGCAGCGTAGGAGATGCGGACGTGCTTCTCGGTGCCGAAAGCTTCACCGGGGACGAGAGCTAAATGAGCTTCCGCGAGGAGCTTCTCAGCAAACTCCAAAGGCGAGTTGACTCCCGACTTGCCGAACACCGCGCTGATGTTCGGATAGGCGTAGAAAGCGCCCTGCGGCATGTTGCAGGTGACGCCGGGAATCTGCCGCAGGCGGTCGATCACAAAGTCGCGGCGTTTCCGGTACTCGGCCAACATGGTCGAAACGGATTCCTGAGGTCCGCGCAGAGCCTCCACAGCGCCCTTCTGAGCGAACGAGGTCGCATTCGAGGTGCTGTGGCTCTGGAGCTTGTTCAACGCGTTCGCCACGTAAGCAGGACCGAGCAGGAAACCGATGCGCCATCCAGTCATGGCATAGGTCTTCGAGAGCGAGCCTGCAACCAGAACGTTGTCCTTTGCTCCCGGGAGCGATGCGATCGAAAACGGATCACTGTCGTAGAGGAACTTGCAGTAGCACTCGTCCGTCATCAGCCAAATGCCGCGCTCGCGAGTGAGATGAAAGATCTTCTCGAACTCGCCACGCTCGATCACGGCACCGCTGGGATTGGATGGCGAGTTGATAATCACCATCTTGGTCTTCGGAGTGAGCGAGCGCTCCACCATGTCCGCGGTCAACGCGAAACCATTCGCTTCGTCCGTTTCTACGAACACGCACTTCGCGCCCGCATAGTTGACCACGTCCTTGTAAGTGACCCAGTACGGCACGGGGATCACGACTTCGTCACCCGGATCCAGCAGCACCTGCGTGAGGTTGAAGATAACGTGCTTGCCCCCAACGGACACAATGCACTCGTTGGGGCTGTAGCTTGTTCCGAAGTCCAGAGCGTGGCGCTCGCAGATGGCTTGTTTGAGCTCCTGTGTGCCGCCCGCCGGGGTGTACTTGGTAAAGTTCTTCTGGAGCGCGACCACCACCGCTTGCTTGATGTTCTCAGGCGTCGGAAAGTCCGGTTCGCCGGCGCCGAAATCGACAACATCGACGCCCTCGCGGCGCAGTTTATCCGCGTCCGCAGCAACCTTCATAGTGGAAGACACGCTGATGAGTGACACGCGTTGGGCGAGTCCGAGTTGTGTTGATGCCTGCATTACGCTTTAGCTCCCAAAATTCGATCTTTCAGTCTCTGTTCAACTGTCGGGGGCACCAGGCCGGAGATGTTTCCTCCCAGTCCAATGACCTCCTTCACTAAACGCGAACTGAGGAATGAATACGCCTCGCCGGCCATTAGGAAAACCGTTTCGATCTGGGGTTGCAGACGCCGGTTCATGAGGGCCATCTGAAGTTCGTACTCGTAATCGGACACTGCACGAATGCCGCGCAGGATGAGCGTTGCGTCTTGATCATTGGCATAGTCCACCAACAGCCCACGAAACGATCCAACTTCCACGTTCGGGTATGGCGTCACCACGTCTCGCAACATCTCCATCCGTTCTTCAACCGTGAACAACGGATCCTTGCTCTCGTTCCGTAACACTGCCACAACCAGCCTGTCGACCAGGCGGGAACCGCGGGCAATCAGGTCGAGATGACCGTTGGTGATCGGGTCGAATGAGCCTGGGTAAATAGCAGTAACTGGCTTCGCGGCCAATTCGTTTAGCGTCCTTGACTCGAGTTGCTCCAATTGTAACGCGTGAACCGGCCCCGAAGTCGTTGTCAGCTAGCTACCAGACGCGGCATGCCGGTTCCCGGACCATGGGCTGGCCTTGGGTACAGCTAAAGGCTTTTTGAAATTCCGGCATGTTTGAGACGGTGCCGTTCACCCGGTACTTGGGTAGCGAGTGAGGATCCGTCTGCGCCTGCATGCGCTGGAACTGAGGCGTGGCGTTGGTGCACCAGATTTGCGCGAAGCCAAGGAAGAAGCGCTGCTCGGGCGTGAAGCCGTCCTTCTTCTGCGCGGGCTTGTTTGCGAGCGCTTTCATTAGTGCCATGTGGGCGAGCCGGAGTCCGCCGTTATCTGCCACGTTTTCGCCGAGTGTCAGCTTGCCATTCTGCTTGACGTCCCCGTCCGCTACATACGAGCCGTACTGATTTACAAAGCATTCCGTTCGCTTGGAAAATTCGCGCGCATCCTCTTCCGTCCACCAGTCCTTCAGGTTGCCGTGCGCGTCGAACTGGCGGCCCTGGTCATCGAAACCGTGCGTGAGCTCGTGGCCGATGACAGCTCCGATGCCGCCGTAGTTCACCGCATCGTCCATCGAGGTTTCGAAGAACGGTGGCTGCAGGATGCCGGCAGGGAAGTTGATGTTGTTCTGCAGCGGATGGTAGTAGGCATTGACGGTCGGCGGAGTCATTCCCCATTCGTTGGGATCCTTCGGTTTGCCTATCCGATTCAGCTGGCGCTTGAACTCGAACTCCGAGGCGCGTTCCGCGTTTCCTAATGCATCCTTGGGCTCGACCTTGAGAGTCGTGTAGTCGCGCCACTTGTCGGGATAACCGATCTTGTTGGCAATGGCGTGCAATTTCTCGAGGGCACGCTTCTTGGTGGTGGGCGTCATCCAGTCAATCTTCTCGATGTCGGTGGACATGGCAGCGACCAGATTCTTCACGAGATCCAGGGTTCGCTGTTTGCCTTCGGCTCCGAACGTCATCTCCACATACTTCTGGCCGAGAGCTTCTCCGAGGGCCGAGTCGGTGGCAATCACGCAGCGTGTCCAGCGAGGACGAATCTGCTTTGCGCCCAACAAGTCTCTTCGGAAAAAGTTGAAGTTCTCATTTACGAATGGTTCCGGTAGCACGGGTGCGGCGCTGTTCAAGTATTGCCACTTGAGATACGTCTTGATGTCGTCCAGCGAGTTTGACTCGATGGTCTTGCTCATCTGCTTGGCGAACTCGGGAACGCCCACGTTGAGCTTTTCGAAATTCGGCGCGCCGACCAGCTCGAAGTAGCGCTTGTAAGAGAACTCGGGTGACAGCTCGTCGAGCTGGGTGATGGTCATCACGTGATAGACCTTGCTCGGATCGCGTCGCGACACACGGTCGAGGGCACCTTTGGCGAGCTCCGTTTCGATGCGTATCACCGTGGCGGCGTTCGCAGCCGCTTTGTCTTTCGGAACGCCCGCGAGCTCGAACATACGGGCAACGTGAGCCACAAACTTTTTACGGAGATCCTCTGATTTGGGGTCCGTGCGGAAGTAGTATTCGCGCTCGGGCAGGCTCATGCCGCCCTGATCGAATTGGGCGATGATCTTGCTGCTGTCCTTGAAGTCTTCATCGGCGCCGGACGTGAAGAACACATTGGCTCCGATCTCCTGAAGGTGCGCAATGGTGTCAACGAGGCCGGCTTTCGACTTCACATCATCGATACGTGCCCATTCGGATTTGACCGGCGCAATACCCTTTGCATCAATCGTTTTCTCGTCCATGCAGGCGGCGTAGTAGTCGCCAATCTTCTGCTCGACGGGCGTCCGCTCGGTCTTGGCGGAGGACGTTTCCAAAATGTCTTTCAAGGTGCGGCGGTTCCGGTCGGCGAGTTCCGCGAAGCGGCCGTAAGACGGCTGGTCGGCTGGAGTCGGGTTGGAGGCCAGCCAATTCCCGCACGCGTACTGATAAAAGTCAGTGCAAGGCGACACTGACTTATCAATCGCATTCACATCAAAGCCCTGCCGTAAGGCGGGCTTTTTCTCCTGTCCCTGCATGGTAAGTAGGGCACACGAACATAGGGCGAACAAAAGGGTGGTCTTTCGCACGAAGGCTCCTGAACTTAGTATTGGACGAGTCTAGCTGAATTGTGTATTGCGAGCCTGCCATAGGCGGTGACATCTGCAACCTTCTGAAACGCACGCCGACCCAGAGTACGTCGTAAGGGTGCGAAGGACTGTTTGAAAAAACTGTAGATTGGAAGAGGACGATGTTCTCCTGGACCTGCCCGAAGTGCGGTCGTGAAGTGCCGCCGGCCTACACGGACTGCCCAAATTGCACCGCTCAGGCGCGTACACCGCAGCCTCCCGCAAACGCGACCCCGCCTCCCATTGCTCCGCGGCAAGAGGAGGTGCCTCCGGCGAAGCATCACGCGCCGGGGCCGTTTGCATCGCCCCCACCACCGCCTCAGCCACAGGCCCCCCCTGCACCGGTAGCTCCGTTGTCGGCTACGGGAGCTTTTGCTACAAGCTATCCGCAGCCAGTGCAGACGCCTGCGCCTCCGCCTCCACAGACAGCTTCGACCGGCTATGTACCGCAGCAGCCGCAGTACGCGCAGACGGGACCCTTCAGTTCGCCTCCGCAGTCGTATCAGCAGCCGCAGTATCCACCCCCTCCTCAGCAACACACGTATGCTCCGCCGCAGCCGCCCCCTCAGGCAGCTCCGCAGGGGTTCTCATCGGAAAGGGTGAAGAGCTACGAGAACTCACACTCGAGCCTGTTTGCTTCAGCTCCGCCAGCTCAAGCGGAAGTGCCTCAAGAACAACCCGTTCCCACGCAGCCCGCGAGCGTCATGACTCAGGTACTCGCTGTGCTCCTGACCGTCGCCGTCATTGGCATGTTGTTCTTCGCTACCCAGTTCTTCCGGTCCCGCGGCTCGCAGGCTGCCGCCAAAGCGACGCCCGATGTCTCTGGAACTGCTGTGCCGACAGCCGCCGTAGCCTCCAACAAATCCCATCCGCTTGCGAAATACGTCGAGGTCACGGGTGTCCGGCTGACCGATGAGAAGAGGAAACGATACTGCCGTTTGTTGGTTGTGAACCACTCGAGCGCCGACCTGCCCGACCTTCACATGAACGTGCGGGTGGTCGCGGCCGACAAGGAAATCGTAGACTTCCCAGTGACGGTTCCCTCACTCGGTCCATACGAGTCCAGAGATGTTGTTACGGAAGTGAAAGTTGGTCTGAAGCCCTACGAGATGCCTGACTGGCAGATGACGCGCGCCAGTTTCGAAATCACATCGGAGCGGTAATCACCGGCTGCTGGATCTCGATCACCGAGCCCAGCAGTCGCGACAGTATCTGCTGGCGATATTTGAAAATCCCGGTCACCTGCTTGTGGACGATCAGACCGTGCGCAAGCTCGCCTATGATGCCCAGCGGCAGAGCGTACGTCACAAGATCACCCACGATCGTTCCGGAGCCCGACGGCCGGAACGTGTGGCGATGTTCCCAGAGCGCATAGGGGCCGTTAAGGGCAATGTCTTCAAACAGGAAAGGCGGCGCGTACTCCGTGATCAGCGTCCGCCACGTCATGGGGAAGCCCAGCCACTTGAAGCGGTAGTCAATCTCCAGACCCTTCCTCATCACCGGATCCTTCGTAAGGACCTGGAAGCCTAACCAGTGCGGCGTGATCTTGGATAGGTTTGCTGCGTTCTCAAAGAACTCGAAAGTCTCGCCCAAAGATCTCGCGACAAGGATCTCGGAGCGCAACTGGAACTTCTTCATCGATTGCCTTCTAAGGCCTCCTTCTGTTGGGGCGTCCAGTCACAGTGGGCCGGCGGGAGTTCCTGATGCAGGCGCTTCAAGTTCCACCGCGCCTCAAAGAAGCATGGATCCACTGTGATGGCTCGCCGGAAATCGTCGGCCGCCGCGGCAGACTGACCCAGGTAGGCGAGAGCCACACCGCGATTGGTGAGGGCGCGTGGGCTACGCGGATCCGCCGCAAGAGCGATTCCGAATTCCGCTAGAGACTCGGCAGGCTTTCCGGTTGCGAGCAACACCCTACCCAATTCGGATGCGACCTGAGGATCGGTTGAGGTAATCTTTTTTGCCTCGCGCAGGACAGACAGTGCTTGGGCCGGTGGGAGAGATCGAGCGAGCTGCAGGCGCGGCCGGATCTTATCAGGCGCCCGGTCGACGGCTTCGGACCAGAGGCGCACCGGGTCCGCCCAGATGTAGCTGCGTTGAACGCTGAGGGCGAAGAGGATGGCTCCTAAGGCACAGAGGAACTTGGGGTTAACCCTCTGGAGAAGGAGGCCGATGCAGGCGGAAAACGCGAACATCGGTAAGTACATGCGGCGATCGGCGGCAAGGTCGAGAGCGGTAAAGATGCTCGAACTTGGAATCAGAAGCACGAGACCGCCGAGGAAGAAGAAGCCGGCTCGCGCGCGGTCGAATTGACGAAACGAAGCCAAAATCAGACCGAGCAGAATCGCCCACGCCCACCAGGTGGTTTTGAGGGGAAGCTCCGGATCGAAAGTGAAGCCGTAAGGGACGATCAGGAGTTGAAGGTAGCGAAGGATGGCGAGGCCCTGCGATCCGAGGTATTCGAGGGGCTTGATGGAAGCGTTCGGGCCTACGGGCGAACCGGGTGTCACGCTGAGCGCGAATAGCACTCGCAAGCCTGCCAGCAAAGAAAGTCCGAGCATCGCCGTGATGGGCGCCCACTCCTTGCGGTTGCGTGACATGGAAAGGTGCAGGAGAGCCAGGAACAGGGGTAGCGTCACGCATTCTTCTTTCGCGAGTAACGCTGGGACGAACCAGGCGACGGCGTACCAATGGCGCCCTCGTGTCCACTCGCGAAGACTCAGCAGGGAGAAGATGAGCGAGAACGAGGAGCTGCGAGCAAAAACGTAACTCGCAACCTCGGCCTGCAGCGGATGAATCGCGAAGATCGCCGTGCCGATAATGGCGGCTTTACGCGGTATGAGTCTGGACTGCACGTCGAAAACGAGTGCCGTCGCGACCATGTGAAGGACGAGGTTGATCGCGTGCCAGGGCAGAGGGTTCAGGCCGAATAGCTGATAGTTCGCCCAAAACAGAAGCCAAGTCAAAGGACGCGTCTGCTCAAGGCGAAAACAGCGAAGCCAGCCATCGGCCGCCAAGATTGCTTTGTCGGAAAAGAGGGCGTAATCGTCCAGGTAAAAAGGAGCTTGAAGTGAGAAAGCAAACGCCGCCGCAGCCAGCAGAAGAAGGATTGAAAGGACCCGCAATGGTACGATCTTATGTCATCGACACAGCTACGCCTGCCCTGCATACTCCGATTCCGCCTGCGAAGGTGCCTAAGCCGAAGACCGCCGCGGCACGCAAGGAGCGGTTGAACGCGTTGCTCGGTTATTTGGATCAGCTGTATCCGAATGTGACGTGTGCGCTCGAGCATCGCAACGCATGGGAACTGCTGGTCGCGACGATTCTTTCAGCGCAGTGCACGGATAAGCGCGTGAATGAAGTGACTCCGGGCCTGTTTCAGAAGTACCCGACGATTCAGGACTTCGCGGCCGTGTCGCCGGAGGTGCTTGCTCAGGACATCCGATCGACGGGCTTTTTCAACAACAAGGCGAAGAGCATCGTCGGCGCAGCTCGAACGATTCTTCAGGACTTCAATGGCGAGATCCCTCGAGACATCGACAGCTTGCTGAAGGTACCCGGGGCCGCAAGGAAGACGGCGAATGTGGTGCTCGGCACGGCGTTTGGCATTCCAAGCGGTGTTGTGGTGGACACCCACGTGTTGCGTCTGGCCAATCGTTTGGACCTATCCAAAAACACAGATCCTGTGAAGGTTGAAAAGGATCTGATGAAAATCCTGCCCCAGGACCGGTGGATCCTGTTCTCCCATCAGCTGATTCACCACGGCCGGACGCTTTGCCTGGCGCGTAAACCGCGCTGTGCGGAGTGCCCGATCGACCCGATCTGTTACGCAAAGGATAAGAACGTATGATCACCAGACGACTCTTTCTCGGCAGCTCCGCTGTGATCGCAGCGGAACTGTTCGGAGCTCCTGGCGAAAGCGACAAGCCATCGCCCGCGCTCGAGAAGCTTGCTGATGTGGCGTTACGGACCGCGAAGAAGCTGAAGGCTAGCTACTGCGACATCCGAATTAATCGATATCGGGATCAAAGCTTGTCGTTGGCGTTGCGTCCGGAGCGGGGCACGGGCAAGACGTTGGAAGTTCCAAATGTGAGCGATGCTGAGAGCTTCGGTTTCGGCGTCCGCGTGATCGTGGATGGCGCCTGGGGCTTTGCGGCGTCTCCGGTGGTCACTCCTGAAGAGATTGCGAGGATCACGGGCGAGGCCGTCACGGTTGCTCGAGCGAACGCAAGCATCAAGACACGTCCGGTGGTGCTGGCGCCGGTAAAGGCGTACAAGGATCGGTGGTCCACGCCGGTTGAACGCAATCCGTTTGACGTGCCGATTGCGGAGAAGATGGAGCTGTTGCGCGAGTCGGCCGCGGAGATCAAGAAGAACAGGAAGGTGTTCACAGGCGCGGGCGATCTTGACTTCCGGTCCGAGGACAAGTACTTTGCATCGAGCGATGGATCGTCGATTCAACAACTGATCATTCAGACGCTTGGTTCCTTGACGGCCAACGCGGTCGATTTCGCGAAGGCGTTGAACAAGACGCGCAACTGGGTGCCGACGCCTCTCTCGACCGGTTACGAGTTTGTTCCGCAGATGAATCTACGCGAGAATGCGGCGCGCATTCGTGAAGAGGTTGTGGAGCATTTGAGTGCGCCCCCGGTGAGCGCTGGGAAAAAAGACTTGGTTCTGATGCCAAGCCATCTATTCCTGACGATTCACGAGAGCATCGGGCACTCGACCGAGTTGGATCGAGCACTGGGATACGAAGCGAATTATGCGGGCACGAGCTTCCTTACGGTCGACAAGATGGGCAAGGAACGCATCGGCAGCGAGATCGTGAATTTCTATGGAGACCGAACCACCGAGAAGGCGCTTGCGACCGTTGGCTACGACGATGATGGAGTGAAAACGACAAAGTTCCCCATCATCGAGAAGGGCGTCTTCAAGCACTACCAAACGATTCGAGATCAGGCGCACCTGGTGAATGAGAAGGAATCGAGAGGCTGTTGCTATGCGGATTCCTGGTCGAGCGTGCCGTTCCAGCGCATGCCAAACGTGTCGCTGGAGCCCGGTAAGCCAGACACGACCGTGGAAGATCTGATCAGCGGCGTCGATGACGGGATCCTCATCGAAGGGCGTGGAAGCTATTCGATCGACCAGCAGCGCTACAACTTCCAGTTTGGCGGCGATGCGTTCTGGGAGATCAAAGGCGGCAAGAAGCGAGGCATGATCTCGCGAGTGGCCTACCAATCGAAGACTACTGATTTCTGGCAGGCTTGCGACGCAATCGCGGGCCGGAGCTACTGGCAACTCTACGGATCGAGTCGTGATGGAAAGGGCGAACCGGCTCAGATCAACTCGATGAGCCACGGCTGCTCGCCTGCTCGTTTTCGACAGGTGAATGTGATCGTTACGGATTGAGCCATGCTGACACGTGAACAAGCCCAGAAAACAGCCGAGAAAATTCTGTCGTTCTCCAAGCTCCCCGAGTGCGCGGTGCAGTTCAGCGAGACTGAAGAGGCTTACGTCCGCTTCGCAGTCAACAGCGTGACGACGTCAGGATTCAGCGCGGAGCGGAGCTTCGTGATCTCGTCCACTGTGGATGGTAAGACCGGAGTCGCGCGCACAACGGACATGAGCGACGAGGCGCTTAAGGCTGCCGTTACACGCTCTGAGGAACTGGCGAAGATCGCGCCTCCGAATCAGGAGTACGTGGAGCCTTTGGGCAAGCAGGAGTATCCGGCGATTGATCACTGGGATGAGGCTACGGCGTCGGCTCGAGCGCCCCAGTTGGTTCCACATGTGAAGGCGGTGCTCGATAACGCCCAGCAACGGAAGCTGGTGGCAGCCGGGCTGATCTCGCGAGTGGCATCGGTGACCGCGATCGCCAACAAGGCGGGCAATTTCGGGTACGCTCGACTTGCGGATTCGCGGTTGAGCACGACGGCTCGCACGCCGGATGGAAGCAGCTCGGGCTGGGCGTCGCAGCCGACCTCTCGGATCTCTGAGCTTAATGGCGCTGATGTTGGTGCTCGTGCGGCCGAGAAATGTTTGCGTTGGAAGAACCCGACGAGGCTGGAGCCCGGCAAATACATGGTGGTGCTCGAGCCGACTGCGGTGGGTGATCTGCTGGGCATCGCGGGATTTGCGTTTAATGCGCGTCAGGCGGAAGAAGGCCGATCGTTCTTCTCGAAGAAAGGAGGCGGAACGATCCTCGGCGAGAAGCTGTTCCCCGAGTTTGTGACGCTGCGTTCCGATCCATTCGATAAGCGGCTGCCTTCGCCTCCATGGGGTTTCGGCGGGCTTCCTGCGGCAAAGAACACATGGATTGAGAATGGCGTGCTCAAGAACCTGGCGTACGACCGCTACTGGGCGAAGAAGAGCGGGAAGGCTCCGACGCCAGGGCTCGGAGGGCTGATTCTGGAAACTGGCGCAGGCTCCGTTGCGGACCTCATCAAGTCCTGCGAAAGAGGCTTGCTGGTCACGCGCTTTTGGTATATCCGCCCGGTGAATATGCAGACGCTCCAGCTCACGGGGCTCACGCGTGACGGCCTTTTCCTGATCGAGAAAGGCGAGGTCACAAAGCCGGTGGTCAACTTCCGCTTCAACGAGAGTCCGATGAGAATGCTCCAAAACACGCGTAAGATGTCCGCAA